>CAZJNQ010000054.1:3242-19282 GCA_964547475.1 uncultured Porphyromonadaceae bacterium | reverse complement strand
CTTCGTTGAGCAGGAGATAGACGCTGAACGAATGGTCCATCCGGCGGATGTCGAAGTGGTAGTAAGGCTCGATAAGAACGGCGAGCTTGAGGAACCGGCTCAGGTCGCGCTCAAACTGGTATTTGAGAACCAGCATTTCCCGCCCGGCCTGATAATAACCGGGATACTTCCGGCTGACTGAAAGGAAGAGCGGTTGTCCGAGGGGGGCATCGAAATCTGTTGATTTCCAGTACCCCGCCTCAAAGTTCCCGATTCTTGTTTCAAAACCGATCCGGCTGTAGTTACCGTGCCCATAGGGTATAGTGATACGGTCATCGGGATTTACCTCTACGAAATCAACAAAATTCTGGATCCCGTACATCCCGGTAAAGAAAAGATCCTGAAGGCTGAGGTGAAGACGCAGGCCATAAACCAGGTGCAACTTGGTTCCTGACGGACCCCAGTATGTGTCGATTTCTCCTCCGGCATGCCGGATAACAGAGCTGAAAGGAGCGGTGAGGGAGATCCCCTGCCAGTCGGCCAGCGTGAAATCCACATGTATTCCCACCGTGAATATTTCGGGGAATGGATCGCCGCTCTTGATGAATTGCTCCCAGTTGAGCCAGATATCCGACCGGACTGAAGGATAGTTGAAGAGGAGCTGAATCCCGTTTTCGTAATTATTGATCAGATAATTCTCAAGATTCTGGACAGGCTCTATCAGTCCGTGATTGACGGTCCCGTATATCGTGCCGAAGATCATACTGAAATGCCGGGATACGTCAAACTGCACGCTCATGACCGGAAGGATACGGTCGAGAGTGTCGCGGCCATAATATTTGAGAAGATGGAATCCGCCCCTGAGGGTTGTCTTCTCGTCAGGCCGGAATGCCACGACCGGTTCGGCAAAAAGGCCGGCCAGGGTGTAACCGGGGCACAACGGGTTCTTGAACTCATTATTCTTGAAAAACGCCGTGCTCCTAACCTGCAGCGAAAGAGTGCCCGTGCCGAAGGTGTCCTGGTGAATAACCTGGAAAGCGGGATACTCGGGCCAGGGAGATTGCCTATTGACGGTTGTGTCAGATGTGTTCAACCGTGAAACGCCATTTGCGGATTGCAAAGACTCATTCTGCCCCATGGAAGGAGCAACGGAAAGGAAACAGGCAAGGGATATTTGGACCAGGAATTTCACCGGATGTAAAAGTTCCCGTGAAAGTACAAAATTTCAGGTTGCAGGTGATTGTGTTACTTTTGCAGCATGAAGATCGGAGAGGTGATATTGCCCGACAAGCCCCTGGTGCTGGCGCCGATGGAGGACGTCACGGATCTGCCTTTCCGGTTGATATGCAAGCGTTTCGGAGCGGACCTGGTGTTTTCGGAATTTGTCTCATCCGATGCACTCATCCGGAACGTGAACCGGACACTGAAGAAGCTCGAGATCCATCCGGAGGAGCATCCTTACGGGATCCAGCTCTACGGCAAGGAGATCGGGCCGGTGGTGGAATCGGTCAGGATGGCGGAGGAATATCAGCCCGACCTGATCGACCTGAACTTTGGCTGCCCGGTGAAAAAGGTAGCCATGAAGGGAGCCGGGGCAGGCATGCTGAGAAATGTTCCACTCATGATCCGAATGACCGCCGAGGTGGTCAGGGCCACGCGGCTGCCGGTCACCGTGAAGACGCGTCTGGGATGGGACGAAAACAGCAGGATCATTGTGGACCTGGCCGAGCGGTTGCAGGATGCGGGCATTGCTGCGCTCACCATCCATGGCCGGACCCGTTCACAGATTTACAGCGGGGTGGCTGACTGGACGCTCATCCGCGAGGTAAAAGAAAATCCCAGGATGCATATCCCGATCATCGGCAACGGGGATATTGATTCGGCCGTAAAGGTGAAGGAAGCTTTTGACCGGTACGGCGTGGATGCCGTCATGATCGGCCGGGCGGCCATAGCCCGCCCCGCCATCTTCCGCGAAGCACGCCATTATCTCGATACCGGCGAACTCCTGCCGCCCCTCACGGTAAGCCAGCAGGCCGCCCACCTTCGAGAGCATATAACCCTGGTGGCACCGGGCCGCGAGGAACTCCGCGCCGTCCGTTCCATGCGCCGCTTTTTTGCTGTCTGTTTCAAGGGATTGCCTGACTACCGGGATACCCGGGTAAGGCTTTTACAGGCCGAAACCTTCCCGGAAGTGAATGCCATCCTGGATAGTATCATCAACCGGTGGGGCGACCTGCCGGCCTATTCTTCCGGCGGTCCGGCGGAAAAGTAACGCTTTCTCATCACCCTGAGCGGGATCCAGGCTGCCATCAGGCCGATCAGCCCCACCATCCCGATAACAACCAGGAAATCGGAAACCATCATCCTCACCGGATAGGTATCCACCACAAAGGACCCTGACGTGGGAAACCGGATGATGCCAAAATGCTGCTGTAATACGCAGAACAGCGTTCCCAGCATCAACCCGGTGATCATCCCGATACCGGTCACAAGCAGTCCCTCCCATAAAAAAACCTGCCTCACCGACGACTGCCGAGCTCCTATGCCCTGAAGGATCTGCATGTCGGATCGCTTTTCGAGCATCAGTAGGGTGAGCGATGAGATGGTGTTGAATGATGCCACGATCAGAATAAATCCGAGAATGAGAAAAATGGCCCACTTTTCGGCCGACATCACCCGGTAAAAAGCGGCATGCTGCTCCAGCCTGTCGGCAACGGAAAATCCTTCGCCGAAAACCGCTGCCACCTGCTCCTTGACGCGGTCAACGCGGGCCCCCTCCCGCAGGCTCATCTCGATAGCACTCACTTCATCGGGTCCATAACCGAAAAGTTCCCTGGCAAAATCGACCGGGACGATGAAATATTTCGAATCATATTCCTGCTGAACCGCAAATACCGCCGAAGGATAAAGGTAACGGTGGCTGATGGCCCTCACCGGATCAAGGATGACCTTGTCACTCCTCCTGGGCACATAAACATGGACCGGGTTGATGAAACCGAGCCCGATACCGAGTTGCCCGGCCAGTTCCTGACCCATGATTCCCAGCGGGGACCCATCGGCATACAGCCTGAATTCGCCGTCAACCAACATGGTGTCGATCCCCGAGGTTTCTTTGAATTCCGGCCCGACTCCCTTTACGGTGGCTACCGCCTGGTTGTCGCGGTACTTCAGCAAGGCGTTCTCTTCCAGTACCATACACCAGTGCGCCACGCCGGGGATATGTTCCAGGCCGGCCATCCGGAGAGAATCCGCACGGAAGGTTTTGCCCTCAACGGCCGTTATTTTAATGTCCGGATCAAATGAACCGAAAAGGGACCGGATCAGGTGGTCGAGCCCATTGAATACCGAAAGCACAATGATCAGGGCCATGGTCCCCAGGGTGATGCCTGCGACCGAAATCCGGGAGATCCAGTTGATGATGTGCCTCGATCGTCGCGCTTTGAAATACCGGAACGCTATGAGCAGCGGGAAATTCATTTCTTCAGCAGTTCATCGATCCGCTCCGCATAATCCAGCGAATCATCGATGTAAAACCGGAGTTCCGGGATGATCCGGACCTGCTTGGCGATCTTTTTGCCGAGATCGAACCGGATGGTTTTGGTGTTTTCTTCGAGCACTTTAAGGACAGCCAGGGCCTGGGCCGAAGGGAAAATGCTGAGATAGACCTTGGCCAGTCCAAGATCGGGCGTCATGCGGACCACCGTAACCGATATGATATTGCCATGAGCCAATGTCAGTCCGTTTTCCCGGAGATATTCCGCCAGCTCCTTCTGCATCAGCCGGCCGATCTTTAACATTCGCATGGATTCCATAACGGCGTCCTCCTGTGGGTTGATGAATACCCAAAAGTAATCAAACCCAACTAAAGGAGGAATTTCTATCTTTGACCCGGCTTCAAAAGATCACTCTCGGCATGAAAGAAACTGTACTCAGCGGGATCCGGTCGACCGGCAACCTTCACCTCGGCAACTACTTTGGCGCCATCCGGAATTTCGTCAGGATGCAGTATGAATATGACTGTTTTTATTTCGTTGCCGATTGGCATTCGCTCACCACTCATCCGCATCCGAAAGACCTGCATACAAACGTGAAAACGATCTTGTCGGAATACCTCGCCTGCGGGATTGATCCCGAAGTGGCCACCCTTTACGTCCAGAGCGATGTGCCGGAGATTGCCGAGCTTTACCTGCTGATGAATATGAACGCTTATGTCGGCGAACTTCAGCGCACCACGACATTTAAGGAGACCATACGGAAACAGCCCGATAACATTAATGCCGGACTGCTCACCTATCCTGTGCTGATGGCAACCGACATCATCATTCACAAAGCCAACAAAGTCCCGGTGGGTAAGGACCAGGAACAGAATATCGAGATGGCCCGAAGGTTTGCCCGCCGGTTCAACACCATTTATGGAGCGGACTATTTCCCGGAACCCCAGGGATTCAATTTCAGCCATAACCTGATCAAGATCCCCGGCCTGGACGGTACCGGTAAGATGGGCAAATCGGAAGGCAATGCTATCAACCTCGCCGATGACGAGAAGACGATCCGGAAAAAGGTGATGAGTGCTGTGACCGACAGCGGCCCACAAAAGAAACACCAGAGGCCGGCGGGACCGATCCACAATCTTTTTACCCTGATGGAGGTCGTCAGCACCCCGGATACGGTCGCCCATTACAGGCACCTGTATGCCGAATGCGAGATCCGTTATGGGGACATGAAAAAACAGCTCGCTGAAGACATCCTGAAAGTAACACTTCCCATCCGCGAGAGGATCCTGCAAATCAACAGCGATTCAGCCTACCTGCGGAAAGTGGTCAGGCTTGGAGCCGAGAAAGCCCGCGCGAGCGCGGCAAAAACGCTGCGCGAGGTTCGTGAGATCATTGGATTCAAATCCTTTTAAGGCACAAGGCAGAAGGCAAAAATCAGTCTTAAGATTTAAGGAAAAAGGAATCAAATAGTACTTAGCATCTTGAATATCCCCCAGACTGAAGTCTGGGGTTAGTCATAACACCTTCTTCCCTTTCCCTCATAACTTCTTACTGATTTCTGCCTTCTGCCCTCTGCCTTCTGCCTTACTTCCTTGGGTAATCCAGGTTGTAGTGTAATCCCCGGCTCTCCTTCCTTTGCCGGGCGTGCTTAACGATCAGGTAGGCCACCTTGATGGCATTCCGCAGCTCACAGAGCTTGACCGATACCGTTGACCGGGCATAGAGGTCCTCGGTTTCACGGTAGAGGATATAGATCCGGTCAATGGCCCTCTTGAGGCGCGCATTGGTCCTGACAATCCCGACATAGTTCGTCATGATGGCCTGCAACTCCCGTGTGCTTTGCGTGATCAGCACCATTTCATCCGGGATCTTCATGCCTTCATCATTCCATTTCGGAATGCCTGCCCGGTGCCGGATCGTGCTGATCTTGGAGGCGGCATCCACGGCCGCCCGGTGAGCAAAAACAACCGCTTCCATCAATGAATTGGATGCCAGGCGGTTGGCGCCGTGCAAACCGGTACTCGCGGATTCCCCGGCCGCGTACAGGTTACGGATGGTGGTTTGCCCATTCTCGTCGGTCCGGATGCCTCCGCACATGTAATGGGCTGCGGGCACTACCGGGATCGGTTGACGTGTCATGTCGATCCCGATCGTAAGGCATTTCTGGTAGATATTGGGGAAATGGGATTTCAGCATTTCCGGGTCAAGGTGGGTGCAATCGAGGAGCACAAAGTCTTCGCCCCGGTTTTTCAGCTCGGTATCAATGGCGCGGGCGACAATGTCACGTGAAGCCAGGGATCCCCTGGAATCATATTTCTGCATGAACTCAATCCCATCCTGGGTTTTAAGGATCCCTCCGGCCCCCCTGACCGCCTCGGTGATCAGGAAGGAAGGACGCTCGCCCGGATTATAGAGGCTGGTGGGATGGAACTGGAAAAATTCGGTGTTTTCCACATACGCCTTGGCGCGGTAAGCCATCGCGATGCCGTCGCCCGTTGCGATCGGCGGGTTGGTGGTGGTCTGGTAAATATAACCGGTTCCACCTGTTCCGAGCAAAGTGACTTTCGACAGGACGGTCTCCACCACATTGGTTTTAATGTTAAGGGCATAGGCACCGTAGCATTCGATCTCGGGATTTCCCCTGAACACCGGTGTTCCCAGGTGATGCTGGGTGATCAGGTCGATGGCAAAGTGCTTTTCAAGAATGGTTATGTTCGGATGTTGTCGGACCCGCTCAGAAAGGGCCCGCATGATCTCCGCTCCCGTATTGTCTTTGTGATGCAGGATGCGGTGTTCCGAATGGCCGCCTTCGCGGTTCAGGTCAAACTTGCCTTCCACGTCCCGGTCAAAATTGGCGCCCCAGCGGATCAGGTTCCGAACCTGTTCCGGAGATTCCTCCACCACCATCCTGACGATCTTTTCGTTGCAGAGACCGTCCCCGGCAATGAGGGTGTCCTGAATATGTTTTTCCACATTGTCCGGTGCATACATGACCGAAGCGATCCCTCCCTGGGCATACCAGGTATTGGTTTCCTCCAGCACGGTCTTCGTCATCAGTATGACTTTCCCCTGACCGGCGACTTGCAGGGCAAAAGAGAGTCCGGCCAATCCGCTGCCCACGACTAAAAAATCAGTTTTGTATTCCATAAGGTCAAAAATCGGGTAAAATTAAGGATTTCCCCTATTTTTGAGGCCGATAAACCGATCAGTTGCCATGAATCAGGAAGAAGTCTTCAAAAAGCTGGTTTCACACTGCAAGGAATACGGGTTTGTTTTTCAGTCATCCGATATATATGACGGGCTGAGTGCCGTGTATGATTATGGACAGTATGGCGTTGAGCTAAAAAACAATATCAAGAAATACTGGTGGGATTCAATGGTGCTCCTGCACGAGAATGTCGTCGGACTTGATTCGGCCATTTTCATGCATCCAACTGTTTGGCAGGCCTCGGGGCATGCGGATGCCTTCAATGATCCGCTGATCGATAACAAGGACTCCAAAAAACGCTATCGGGCCGATGACCTCATCGAGGACGAGATGGAGAAGCTGGAGGGAAAGATAGAAAGGGAGATCGGGAAAGCCCGGAAGAGGTTCGGGGATTCCTTCGATGAAGCGATGTTCCGTAAGACCAACGTCCGGGTGCAGGAAATCCAGGCTGAATATGACACATTGCATGCCCGTTTCAACCGGGCCATGAATGCCAATGATCTCGATGAGCTGAGAAAGATCATTCTGGATTATGGGATTGTCTGCCCGGTTTCCGGAACACGCAACTGGACGGAAGTCAGGCAGTTTAACCTGATGTTTGCCACGGAGATGGGTTCCACGGCCGACGGGGCCCTGAAGGTTTACCTCCGGCCGGAGACTGCCCAGGGGATATTCGTCAATTTCCTGAATGTCCAGAAAAGCGGCCGGATGAAGATCCCTTTCGGGATCGCTCAGATCGGAAAGGCTTTCCGCAACGAGATCGTGGCGCGCCAGTTTATCTTCAGGATGCGTGAGTTCGAACAGATGGAGATGCAGTTCTTTGTCAAGCCCGGCGAGGAGATGAAATGGTATGAATACTGGAAGGATATCCGGATCCGATGGCATCGTGCGATGGGTAGCAATCCCGAAGATTTCCGTTTTCACGATCATGAAAAGCTCGCCCATTACGCAAACGCTGCATCGGACATCGAGTACCGTTTCCCTTTCGGGTTCAAGGAAGTCGAGGGGATCCATTCGCGCACGGATTTTGACCTGTCGCGCCACCAGGAATTTTCGGGCCGCAAGATCCAGTATTTTGATCCGGAGACCAATGAATCCTATGTTCCTTATGTGATCGAAACTTCCATCGGGGTTGACCGCACATTCCTTCAGCTCATCGCCGCAGCTTATCATGAGGAAGAGGCCCCGACGGCTGACGGCGGAACCGACATGCGGACCGTACTGCGGCTTCCGCCCGCCCTGGCCCCGGTCAAGATGGCCGTTTTCCCGCTGGTCAGGAAAGACGGGCTTCCTGAGATAGCTCGGGAGATCATTGACAAGCTGAAATTTGAATTTTACTGCCAGTATGACGAGAAGGATTCGATCGGCAAACGCTACCGCCGGCATGATGCCATAGGAACCCCTTACTGCATCACCGTCGACCACCAGACCCTCGCAGACAGCACGGTCACTATCAGGGACCGTAATACGATGGGGCAGGAGCGCGTGCCAATCGCACGGTTGAAGGAGATCGTTGGCAGAAAGGTGGATATAAAGCAATTGTTAAAATAATTCGGCTTCACCTCATGAATAATCCTCGCTTTGCTCGGATGAATGAATGCTTCGCATTGAATTAATTCAGGCCGAAGGCCTCATTTACGAGCGAAGCGAGTTATTCATGAGCAAAGCGAATTTTTAATAGATAATCAATATGAAATCTCTCCTCCGTTCCGTCCTGCCCGAACTCCTGATGGTAGCCATCATGGCGGCTCTGGCGCTGGCTTTCATGAGTCCGGTTTTTGAGGGCAAAACCCTGTTCCAGAGTGATATTTTACAGGCCCGGTTCATGGCGTCAGAAGTGGACCAGTTCCAGAAGGAGACCGGCGAATATTCTGCATGGACCAATTCGGCCTTCGGAGGGATGCCTGCCTACCAGATCAAGGGAGCGCCTTCGCGGAACGTTTTTCAGTGGCTGTTCCGGGCTTTCAAGCTTTACCTTCCCGGATACTCGGTAGCCATACTCTTTGTTTGCATGTTGGGATTCTATTTCCTTCTGCGGACCATAAAGCTTGACAAGTGGCTGGCGCTTGCCGGGGCGCTGGCTTTCGGTTTTGGAGCCCATAACCTGCAACTGATCGGTACGGGGCACGTGAGTAAAATCTATGCGATTGCCTATATGGCACCGGTCATTGCCGGTGTCCTCCTGGTATTTAAAAGAAAATACCTGGCCGGCGGCCTGATAACCGCAATGGGTTTTGGTATCCAGCTGGTAACCAATCATGTGCAGGTCACTTACTATACCGGCATGATTCTCCTGATCTATTTCTGCGTGGAACTGGTTTATGCCATCAAGGATAAATACCTGGATCACCTGGTGAAATCGGGATTGACCTTATTGGTCGCGCTCTTTCTGGCGGTACTGCCAAACATGACCAACCTGCTCACCACCTTTGAGTACTCCAGGGAGACCACCCGCGGCAAATCCGAACTCGTGAAGGAAGGAACCCAGACAAAGGGGCTCGAGGTGGAATACATCACCCAGTGGAGCTATGGCATCGGCGAGACCATGAACCTGTACATTCCGAACCTGTATGGCGGCGGTTTAGCTGAACTGGGCCCCAACTCGGCTTCCTTCAAAGCCTTGGAGGATAATGGCATTACCGATGAGGAATCCCGGCAGTACATCCAGGGAGAAGTGTACTGGGGTTCCCAGCCATTCACCAGCGGGCCCCACTATATCGGGGCCATTACCATCTTCCTGGCTATCCTGGGGCTGATGATCATCAGGGGCAAAGAAAAATGGTGGCTGGCCATCCTGATCGTACTCTCCGTCATGCTCGCCTGGGGCAAGAATTTCCTCTGGCTGACGGAATTTTTCGTTAACAACGTACCCCTGTTTGCCAAGTTCCGTGATGCCACCAATTCCCTGATCATTGCACAGGCAGCCATTCCTATCCTGGCATTTTTCGCCATCCGGGACTGGTTTGCCTGGGAGGCGGAACCAAAGGATAAGATCCGGAAACTCTATGTGGCGACAGGGATAGCGGGCGGGATTGCCCTGCTGTTCGCAGTTCTACCCACCATTGCCGGATCCTTTACAGGCGTGAATGACGGGGCTTTACCCGACTGGCTTCGCGAGGCCCTGCATACCGACCGGGTCGCACTGGCGCGCCGGGATGCTTTCCGAACCCTGGTCTTTGTGCTCGCTGCGGCAGGTATCCTGTGGTATTCGCTCCGCGCATCGGTCAGGAAGGAATATAGTTACATCGGCCTCGCGGTGCTGATCCTGATCGACATGTGGAGCGTGGGCAAACGCTATTTGAACAAGGACGATTTCACCCCAAGGCGCCAGACGACCGAGATGCTCAAACCCTGGCCGGTAGATGAAAGGATCCATAAAAACCAGGGCATGAATGACCGCGTGCTCGACCTCACGGCTTCCCCGTTCAAGAGTGGCCGGGCATCCGGACAACACCATTCGGTCGGCGGTTACCACGGTGCCAAGCTCGGCCGTTACAACGACCTGGCAGAAAAATACATGGCACCCGATGCGGTTAAGATCCAGAACATGCTCAGGAGCAAAGACAAGATGTCATTCGAGGCTTTCAATGAAGCAATTGCCGGAATGCCGGTTTTCCACATGTTGAATACGCGCTGGGTCATCCTGACATCCCAGATGCCGGCTGAAAATCCTTATGCATTAGGAAATGCCTGGTTTGTTGACCGGATCAGATGGGCAGCCAACGCCAACGAGGAGCTGGATGCCCTTGGCGTGGCCCGGTTAACCCTGGAAGCCGTCGTTGACCAGCGATTCAGGGAACAGGTCAGGGACCTGCCGGTTAAATTGTCGGAAAATCCGGAGCCGGATAAGATCAAACTCGTTGATTATAAGCCCAATTACCTTAAATATGAGGCAGAATCATCAGGAAGCCGGCTGGCCGTCTTTTCGGAAATATATTACCCGCACGGCTGGCAAGCCTACGTCGACGGCCAGAAAGCAAACCATTTCCGCGCAAACTATGTCCTCAGGGCCATGGTGGTCCCGGCCGGAAAACATACCATCGAGTTCCGCTTCGCACCCGCATCGCTGAAAAACGGGCAGATCATCAGCCTGATCGGGAGCATACTCGTCATCTTGCTGGTTCTCGGGTTGGGGATTTATGAAGGCAAAAGGCAAAAGGCAAAAGGCAAAAGTTAAAGACCGGTCTATGCCTTACTCCTTGATGCACCTGACATAACATGCCTCTGGCGTATTATATCCGATGATAAAGGGGAAGATGGGATGATAAATCCACGCGGGCTTGTTCAGCGAGGTGCAGAGGCTCCAGGAATCGCGGGTGAACTCAACAGCAGTATAATACCGGGTTGAATCGTTACCCGTGAAATGATCGGTCCAGTAGCGGACCCCCAGCTGATCCAGCAGGAATTCCCCGGCCAGGGGATGATCGGGATTGCCGTATTTATAGTAGCCATTCATTTCCAATCCAAGGTTTTCTATGGATGAAGGACCGAAATAATAGAGTACATCAAACGGCTGTGCGTATTTTTTGAAGAGCGCCGACCATTCCTCAGGTGAAGGGATCCGCCAGCCTGGCGGACAAATATCGCCGGTTCTCCTGCCATTGCTGTAAATATTGGCTTCTTCCCAGGTATAAAGGGCCCCGTAATCGTATTCCTGATGACCCGGGCTGCTGTTGAAATAGAGGAATTCAACCAGGCCATTGTTGGTAGGAAGGGTTTGCCAGTCGATCGGAGTGCCATAACACAGGTTTTCTGCCATCCACCAGGTCTCCCCAAGCCGGATGACCGGATACCGCTTCCCGTCCCGGGGATCGGTCATGGTATCAGGATACTGTTTGGAGCTAAGGATGAAAACGGAATCAATAGCGAGGGCCGTGCCCCCGTCCTCATCGGCCACTTCCAGCCTGTATTTCTGGTATCCGGGCTGTCCAAACCGGGTGGCGCAACTGGTCCGGGTTGAATATTCGGTGTCCCACGTACCGTCATTGTTGACATCCCAGCGGTAGCGAAGGACAAAAACAGAACTCTCCCGATCGGTCGATCCCGATCCCTCCAACATGAAGACCGTCGTGGAATCGCCCACGCCCGGAACAGAAAACACCTTGGCCACGGGGGGGGTGTTTTCGGGCTGGCAAGCTGCCAGGAACGCGGTGAGGAAGAAGCCGGCGTATGCTATGTGTTTCATTGAGTGACTCGTGATTCGTGACTCGTGACTCGTGATTCGTGACTCGTGACTCGAAAGCCCCCGGACTGAAGTCCGGGGTTAGTCATAAATTACTTTTTCCTTTTTCCTTTTTCCTTGTGTTTAGTAGTACCGGAAGTTGAGATGTTTCGTGTATTGTCCGAACATGATCGAATCCCGGCTCCGAAAATCAACATCGAGATTGAAAGCAGCCAGGGTCTGGGAAGTAAACAAGCCTATCCCGTTAACTATATTGGTGACCGGAAAACCGATCTGGTCCGACGGAACGATCTCTGCCATCAGCCGGTAATCATGAAGGTCGGCTGGAATCCCCACAATGACGACCTGGAATGCGGTGACATGCCGGTAAATGACCCGGGGATCATTCTTGACCTGGCTGGCTATGCGTTTCATCATGTCCTGGCCGAAAACCGATTCGCTGGCTGCGTCTTCCGGGTAGACGCTGTGGTAATCACGCCAGTTGAGGCTCCTTGCAATCGCCGTATCCTGATATACATCGGAATAATACATCCTGAAATACAACTCGGAGAAGGGGGCTGAATTTCTCCAGGCAAACGTCAGCGGATCAAGGAAAAAATTGACGGTGGAGGTCAGCCGGGGTGCAGACAGTTCTGCAGGCGGGTAAGCTTTCGTTTTGGCAAATATCAGCGGCATCCCGGGAATTTCAACCGAGAGATGATACTCCAGGGCGGACAGGGATCCGGTAAAAAGCGCTTCCGTTTCCGGCGACCGGATCACAATATACTGCCAGTTGGGTTTTTCGAGGAATACACCGGGTGATTTGGCGCGAAGGTCCGACCTGATGAGCTCAGCCCTGGCCACGCGCAGGTCCCCGTTCCGCTTCTCAAGCCACACCCGGGCTTCCGGGAAATAAACGGAATCCCCGATCCGTGCATAATCCAGGGCGGAACCGCTGCCCCTGAACGTTTTCGTCAAACGAACAGCCAGGGTATCCCGGTGAACTTCGAGCACGCTGTATACCACAGGATACACCGTGTAATCGGTAGCCAGGATTTCAAGATCATTGTTACAGGAAGCGAGCCATCCACTGATGACCAGAATCACCAGGCCTTTGTCCAGAGGTGGAAGCAGGTTCATGATTTTACCAATAATAATGAAGGGGACGAGTAAAGATAAGGAGAAAGGAGGAAGGAGGAAGGAGAAAGGGAAGGAAAAAGGAAAAAGGAAAAAGGAAAAAGTGGGGGGTATTACCATTTGATAAAACGTAAACTGCGGGTGAACTGGCCATGTACGAGAGAATCCAGGGTTTGGTTGTCGAAGATAAAGGCAGAGCTTTTACAGCGATAAACGAACGTACAGATCCCGACCCCACCTATCACATTGGTATAAGAGCCGATACTTCCGTAAGGAGCTATTCCTTTAAAATCGAGGAATTCATAGAATTCCGGATTGGCAGTCCCCAGTTCAAGGTAAAAAAATTGGAACCTCCGGTACTCTACCTCTTCATCTACCGGTATCGCATTTTTCATTTTGGGGAACAGGGTTTCTCCACCAACCCATATCGTATAGCGCGGATAATTCTCATCGGGATTCTTGGTGTTGGAAACACAATGATATTTAACGGTCATTGTGTCACGTACGACCCGGTCGGTATAATGGTTATCATAAACAAAGAAAAAGGTTATATCATAATCCCTGAACGTAGGCCAATCGAGCCAGGTAACCTCGAAACCCTGGGTCCCATACAGGCCGATTGTGGTCAGTAGCCCCTCACGGGGGGCCACGATCACCGGCGGTTCGAAATAGTGAAACTTACAGACAGCCAATATGTCTTCTTCCGGAGAAACAACCGACAGGATCACATACCCGTTCGGGAGTAGATAGTTCTTAAAGATCAGATCGGAATAAAAGACTTCAAAAGGTTCATGGGTGAAGAACCCGGAATCCTTATCTGCCACTGTTGACCGTTTGAACACCTCAGAGATCAGAAAGAAATCGTCCGGTGTATAAAAATCCACCTTGACGGTCACATCGGAATAATATATTGAATCCTTCGATGCGGCCCCGATGGCGGCATTGGCATTTCCGCTGTAGGTGCGCTGTAGCCTGACATAATTCAACGAATCGCGTGCTGAAAACAAGGCATAAATAACCGGTTCAGTGGTCAGGCCCGAAATCGTGGTAGGGTCGGTCTCGCAACCCGCCACAAATAGGAAGATACAGATCGGCAGTACCCTTCTAGTCCAGTATATCAGTCGTTTCTTATTGGTCATCTCTCATACATCTGATTGAAACGGCCCGCCTGTCCCAGGTGATCGAACCATCCTGATTATGCCAATTAATGTGTTGTGCGAACGCAAAAGAGCGGGTGTTTGGATTTAAAAAAGGCATGCCACTATAATCATATTTCGGAAAAGGTTCTATAAAAACATAATAATGACTGACTGAAATATGAGTTATGGAGTATGTTTCCGGACCATGTTTAGACCAGGTCGATGTCAAATAATCCCCAACATGCCCCATACTGCCAAATCCTTTGTAAGGGGAATATTCTCTATCACTGATGTAAGGCCAATAATAAGCGCCATCATAATCAAGGTTCAATCCCCCCAATCCGCCCGGACCATAGTAATTCCAGATAAACATGGTGGGTACCTGCTTATCATAAGAAATACGGTACCAATCATTTATTGCGGGTATCCTCCAGCCCTCGGGACATATGCCCCTGTGATCCGAAGGATAGTCGGGGTAATTCATGGCTTCGTCAAAAGTGTATAATCCACCGTGCAGGGTCAGGTTGGCCGGATCGTCATCGTATAGGTAATATTCGGGGATTCCGTTGTCGGTTGGATCGATGCTGGACTCCAACCAGGTTCCATACCGGAGGTTTTCAGCAAACCACTCGGTGTCAAACAGTTTAACGGTTTTATATACGTTCCCGTCGCGCGGATCGGTGAAAGTGCTGGTATCCGGAATCGGGAATATCAACACCGTATCGGTGTCGGTGGCAACCAGCCCGTCACGGTCCATCACTTCTGCGGTCACTCGCGTGTAACCGTAATGGGTAAACTGGTGACAGATCTTCTGCTGACTGGAATAATCCGTATCCCACACTCCGTCGCTTTCCCAGTCCCAGCGGACTTTCAACTGCACGGAATAACCATCCTCGTCAGTCGAATTCTCAACCGAAACCACAAAGGGATTGAGAATAACCGAGCACATCGGCGAGATTTCCAGTTGGCACACCGGGCTGATCAGGGATTCCTTGTCGCAACCTGCCCCAAGAGTAATTGTCCCGGCCAACATTAAGTACAGGGCACCCCGAAAGAATAAATCTCTCATAACAACGAGATTTAATGAAGGGGACGAACAAAGATAAGGCAAAAGGCAAAAGGCAAAAGGCAAAAGGAAGTAAGAAGTAGTAAGAAAAAGAATGAAGATTATGACTAACCCCAGACTTCAGTCTGGGGGGGCACACCACCTATGACTAACCCCAGACTTCAGTCTGGGGGGGCACACCACCTATGACTAACCCCAGACTTCAGTCTGGGGGGCACACCACCTATGACTAACCCCAGACTTCAGTCTGGGGGGGGCACACCACCTATGACTAACCCCAGACTTCAGTCTGGGGGAAGCAGGTGTGGGTATCTGGGGGAAGCGGGTGTGGGTGTCGGTGTGAGTGTGGGTGCATCCCGCATCCCGCATCCCATATCCTGAGTCAGAACCTCTTATTCCTGATATAGTACCAAACAAACCTCGCTATGATCGGTATATGTCGGAGTGCCGTCGGTACCAGTCCGTAGTTACGCCGCATGATATCGAACCGTTCCCTAAGGCTGGCCGGGATGTTCTGCTTCGAATGACCGCCGTCGAGAAAAGAGCAGAGGATCTGCCGGGTGTTGATGATGGGTTGAGAGGTGGAAGAGTGGAGTAGTGGAGAAGTGTCTAAATTGTTTTTCCTTTCTCCTTTCTCCTTTCTCCTTTCTCCTTTCTGTTCTGCCTTCCGTAGAGCCCGGAGTACCCAGTCAAAATCGGCGGAGTGTCTGTATTTCAGATCGTATGGCCCGGCAATGGACCGGTGCACAAGAATTGCCTGATGGCACACCAGCATCCCTTTCCGGAAACTCTTCCAGTTCAGAACCTCCGGTGGTCCCAGCCGGCGCAACCCGACTTCGCGATAATCGGCATCCAC
>CAZJNQ010000054.1:0-3142 GCA_964547475.1 uncultured Porphyromonadaceae bacterium | reverse complement strand
CCGGTCCTGGAACACGCTCTCCAGCGTTTCCGCCCGGTAAGCCAGGTCTCCCGCATTCAGGAACCAGAGGAAATCCCCGGTAGCTGCTGCCAATCCCTTGTTCATGGCGTCATAAATTCCCCGGTCGGGCTCGCTGATCCAGTAAGCGATCCGATCTTCGTGCTTCCTGATGATATCTACCGTGCCATCTTTTGACCCGCCATCAATGACGATATATTCGATGTTGGGATAGGTTTGTCCGAGAACGCTTGTGAGGGTCCGTTCCAGCAGGCCGGCGCTGTTGAATACCACGGTGATGACCGATACAACCGGCTTACCTGCCTCCCATCCCGGGGATTGGTTCCGTAACCGGTAGCCGCCTTTCATTGCTTCATCCATCGCATCGGATTGGACCGGAAATTACGTATTTTCGCACAAAAGGGCGACATGTATTACCGCTTATTACGCTTTCAGCGGTTCATCGAATCGCTGTACCAGGCTTTCGTCAGCCTGGTCAGGGTGCTGTTTCGCGGCCGGTTCCGTTCCGGCCTGAAAAAGCTCAGGCCGGAAGGCGGGGAACTGTTCGTTCTGGCCAACGGGCCGTCGCTGAAACAGGACCTGGAGGAATATAGCGGGCTGCTTAAGGATCGCCCGCTGCTATGCGTCAACCAGTTTGTGCTGAGCGATGCTTATGAACGGCTCCGGCCCCGGTACTATATCCTGTTGGACATCGGTTTCTTCCGGGAGCAAACCCTCCCGCGGGTGGCTGCCGTGACCGCCAGGCTCATTGAAGCCTTTATCGCCAAAACCACCTGGCCGGTAACCATCCTGGTCCCGGCTGAGGGACGCAAAAGCCGTTTCTGCAGGGAGCTGTCGGCATCAGGAATACCCGTGACTTTTAGTTTTTTCAATCGAACAGTGGTGGATGGCTGGAAGCCGGTCAGGCATTGGCTTTACCGTTGCCAGGCGGGCATGCCGCCCCCTCAGAACGTGCTGATCGGCGCCCTAATGTGTGCCATATCCATCGGGTTTAAAAAAATCATCATTCTTGGTGCCGATCATACCTGGCACCAGGGTTTGGAGGTGGGGCCCGACGGGGTGCTGAACTCTGCCGAGAACCATTTTTATGACAAGGGGCCCTGGAAGGTGCCTATCCATCATCCAGAGACCTTACAGCAGGCCACCGTGCACGATTATTTCCATAATCTTTACCGCACGTTCCGCAGCTATCACCTGATCAGGAAATTTGCAGATTCGGGGAAGGTCATCATCCTCAACGCCAGCCGGGTGACTTTCATCGATGCCTTCGAGCGCAAGCCGATGGACGGCTATCCCTGGGATTCGCCCCGGGACAGGTAGATCCCGGCCAGGTCAAAATCCACCTGGTCGTCAATGTCGATGGAATCCTTGCGGTTCATGACGTAGGCATAAACACCGCTTTTCAGGAACAGGGTCCTCTCTTCAATCATCCGGCTGATATTGCATAGATAAAGCGCACCGTTCAACCGGTAGTATGACGGCAGCATTTGGGACGGCGTCTTCTGGATCTTTTCCGGGATGAAGCCATCCAGCGACAGGCTTTCCGGCAGTATATTGCTCCAGAGCGGTGAGTGTTCTGTTTTGCAGACTGATATGACCGCATCTGCCTGTTTCTCTTCCAGAAGATGGACAGCCTGCACGATGTTTTCCGATGACCGGAGCGGCGAAGTGGGCTGGAGACAAGCCAGGTGGGTGATCTCCGGATGATTGACTACAGCCAGTTCATTCACTGCATGGATCAGCACTTCAATCGAAGGGGTGCTGTCCTGGGCCAGCTCCTCGGGCCGCATGAACGGGACCTCTGCCCCATACTGGGCGGCCGCAACCGCAATCTCCCAATTGTCTGTACTGACCACTACCCTCCGGAAAGCGCCTGATTTTAGCGCGGCTTCTATCGTCCATGCAATCAACGGCTTGCCCGCGATCAGCATAAGATTTTTCCCGGGCAGCCGCTTGCTTCCCCCCCGGGCTGGTATTACGGCAATATATTTTGATGTGTTATTCATGAAACAATGTGGTATAATCCCGGTTGGCTCGCTCATAATCTTCATGTTTCCCGATATCCATCCAATATTCCCGTATGGGGAAGGAGAGCGTCGGCAATCCCCGCTCAACAGCCAGTTCAAAAAGCCGCGTCATGTCGAGGGGGACTCCTTTGGGTATCAGGGTCAGGGTTTGGGGATCGAGAACATAGATCCCTGCATTCACATAGAACCGCTGCACCGGTTTCTCCTCGATAGAGACAATGGTTGATTTATCCAGCCTCACCACGCCATAGGGGACTTCCATGCCATATTCCCTGATGCACATGGTAGCGGCGGATCCGTTGCGCACATGGTAATCCATCAGGCTTTCAAAGTCGATAAGGGTAAGGATGTCCGCATTCATCACGAACAGGGGTTCTCCCGGTGTCGAAGAAAGGAGTCCCAGGGCTCCTGCCGTTCCCATTTTTTGATGCTCCTCGATATAACTTATCTCAACATCGAGGGAACTTCCGTCTCCGAAATGATCACGTATCTGTTTGCCCCGGTAATTCAAGCAGATCACGAACCTCGAAAATCCCTGTTTCTTAAACTGCCGGATGACTGTCTCGAGGATGGGTCTTCCCCCGACCGGCAGCAGGGGTTTTGGCGTTTCGTTCGTCAGCGGGCGAAGGCGCAAACCCTCTCCGCCGGCCATCAGGATTATGGTGTTCGGATGTTTTTCCTTGCGTATCAGGTGATCGATCTCGGCCAGCCTCACAACCCGGTGATATTCATCAACTACGGGTATCTGGTAGATCCGGCGGCTTACGGCCAGCTCGATGATCCTTTCCTTGGGATCGGTCACCGAAACGGTTACCGGATCCCGGTGGTAGATGGACTCTATGGCATCATTAAGTTCCATCCCGGCCAATAATCCGCGACGGATATCCCCGTCAGTCAGGGTCCCGATCAGGCGGTCATCCTCATCCACCACCAGGGCGATCCTCATGGCTCCCCGGTCAATCACCCGCAGAGCATCGCGGATGGAGGTTGCCGGAGGCAGTTTTATTTCGTTGACTTGGTACATACTATAAAACAGGTTCGCTAAAGCTCACGAAAGGTTCGCTAAAGCTCACGAAAGGTTCGCTAAAGCTCACGAA
>CAZJNQ010000053.1:0-19705 GCA_964547475.1 uncultured Porphyromonadaceae bacterium | reverse complement strand
CACCAGGCCTGCCGCATACTCGGTATCACCTTTCGCCAGTTCATTCCATACGATAACCATTGCAATACACCTGGCCAGACCAATGAGGATCAAGCCTGTCATGTAATGAGGCATATCCGGCAACAGGAGAATGGCCAGGAAAAACATCAGGACCGGACCGATGATCCAGTTCTGGATGAGGGAAAGGAGAAGAACTCGCCAATTCCTGAAAACCTTGCCCAGTTCCTCGTACCTGACCTTGGCCAATGGAGGATACATCATGATAATCAGCCCGATGGCAATCGGAATGTTGGTGGTCCCGGAACTCATCGAGTTCCAGAAATCAGCAATGGAAGGCGAAAAATATCCCCACAGGACTCCGGCCAGCATGGCCAGGAAGATCCAGAGGGTGAGATAACGGTCGAGGAAGGAAAGGCGTTTCATTATAGTAGAGCTTGCGGGCTTACGCGATTAGGGTTTGATTTTGTTGAAGATGGGGATCAGGTACTCATCATAGTGAGCCTTGATCGTTTCTTCCACAGCACCAAGCGGTTTAACGGGGACCAGATCGGTTACCCCGGCATAGTCGAGACCGGAATTAAACAGGGTTTTCAGCGTACCATCCATCATACCGGCAATGGTTTCTTCAGCCTCATCCGGTGCCATGCCGAACTGAATGGCCAGTTCTTTCAGTTTCTGGATCTGGAACCAGAAATAGGTGTGTCCCATGGCACTGATCACGGCATAAGCCTCAATCTTTGGTTCTTCCACCTCAGGCAGGCAACCGAGCGGTACCATTAGCTTTTGGAGATCGGTCCGGGAACGGAGGTTCATAGTTAAGGAGTAAGTTATCGGATTGATTCCCTGATTGATATAGGATGAAGCGCTGGGATTGATCCGGGCAATATCCGTATGCCCGGTCAATACCGATCGGATTTTTTCGATCGTGAATTTTGGTGCCAGGGAGACAACGGTTGATGACGGACGGATCAATGGCTTAATGGCAGTAAGAGTTTCCATCATCACTGGCGGATGCACTGCTAGGAATAAACAGTCTGCCACCGCAGCATCAATGAGGCTCTTCGAACTGACTGATACGGCCGGGAAGCGGGCCTTAAGCTGATCCAGGACAAGCTGGTCGGGATCATACACCGAGATACCACCCAGGTTCATTCCCTGGTTGGCAAATCCATGGAGGAAGATCCGGGTGATCCTTCCTCCTCCGATAAAACCGATCGTGTTCATAAACGTTGGATATTAGATGCTGGATATAGGATGTTGGATGTTAATCAGGAAAGGTGCTGAACCGGGTTTCTATCTGATCCCGGATACGGCGATAGACTGCCAGGATTTCCTCCTCGGTACCGGTGGCATTGGCCGGATCCTCGAAGCCGATATGCAGACGATGTTGCACCTTGCCAAAAAAGACCGGGCATACTTCCCGGGCTCCGTCACAAACTGTGACCACATAATCAAATTCATCACGGATAAACTGATCCACCCGTTTCGGGTGTTCTCTGCTGATATCAATCCCCTTTTCAGCCATTACCCTGATGGCATAAGGATTAACCCGGTGAGCCGGCCGGGTTCCGGCGGAAAAGACATCCCACCCTGGGTGGAAGGTTTTCAGAAATCCCTGGGCCATCTGGCTGCGGCAGGAGTTGCCGGTACATAGGATCAAGACTTTCATAAGATGATTTGCTGATTTGCTGATTTGCCGATTAAAATCATTCGGGCTTCAATTTTCTTTTGGATGTTGAGATAATTGAAGACAATAACATCTTGATCCTAAGGTTTTTATCGATCAGGAACTGTGCGTCAGGATAGTTTTTTGATTTCTGACATAGAAGGAGCCAGTATTCAGTTTCTTCACATTCTTTCGCAGCGATTTTCAGCTTATGGATAAAATCGATAAGGCTCTCGGCGGATTGAGCTTCCCGGGCATTGGCCCCGATCGAAGTCCCTGACTTCAATAATTGAAAGGCTATCGTGTACCTTCTTGGTGTCTCAAGTTGTTCTGTATATGCAATGATATCAAGTGCAAACTCAAACGTCAAATCCAACAAATCATTTTTCTTTTCCATAGAGTCCAAACTTTAAATTGTCCAATCAGCACATCAAACAATCAGCACATCAGCACATCAACAAATCACTTTTTGTCTCTGAATTTGAGTTGGCACATACAGGAACCCGACAAACGTGCTTTGTTGTCAAGGATCAGCGGCATCCCGTCACGTTCCCATTCAACCATGCCGCCTGCCAATCCTGCAACACGGCTGAAGCCATGATCCATCAGCAGGTGGATGACCTCACGTGCCTGGATTCCTGAAGAATCGGCCACGATGAGTTCATTATCAGCGGGGAGGCTGTCAAGATACCGGATGATTTCATGAAAAGGGCAATACAGTACCTGCGGTACATCGAATCCTTTATAAAGACAGAGGACTTCAGGCCTGATATCCAGTATCACCGATCCTTCGAGGCACCTTTGATAGGCTTCGCGCGGAGTGTACTGCAGCTGATGTCCGATGGAAAAGCTCATATTCTTGTTAACTGCAACCGCATGAACAGGTTGGTTTGACTCCGGTCACCGTAATGCTATAGAATCCAACTGCGCTCTTTATAAATCTATCCACCTGATCCGGATTCAGAAATTCATTTAGCAATTGCTCCGGAAGATCGACAAGCTTTTTCTTCTTGATTTCAACCCTGATGAATCCCGTTTGCTCTATGATTGCCAGGTATTTACCCACCGGAAGAGCACCGGAAAGGCAGCCCGCGTACAATTCAGCCTGTGCCATCAGTTCAGCCGGGATTACCCCCTCGCTGACAATGTCGCTGATACAGAAATGGCCGCCGGGCTTCAAGATCCGCATGATCTCATGAAAAGCCATGTATTTATCCGGCACCAGGTTGATGACACAGTTGCTGATGACCACATCAGCCTTGTTGGCCGTGACCGGCAGGTTCTCAATATCACCGAGCCGGAACTTAACATTGTCATACCCGAGCTTGTGGACATTGGATTTTGCCCTTTCGATCATTTCAGGGGTCATATCGATCCCGATCACTTCGCCGTCCGGTCCGACCAGGCGGCGAGCCACAAAACAATCATTGCCAGCGCCCGAACCCAGGTCAATGACCGTGTCCCTGGATTGGATATTGGCATAAGCAGTCGGAATTCCGCAACCGAGATTCAGATCTGCTTCGGGAACATAACCCTCAAGCCCATCGTAGGAATCCTTAAAAACAGAGAATTCAGCAGGTGAATCCGCACTACATCGGCAGCCACAATCCGTGTTTCCGGCTGAGGCAATCTTGCCGTATTTGTCTTTGACGATACCTTTCAGGTCATCGCTTTTTACCTCATTTGAACCACAACATCCCATATTCGTTTGATTTATATATTTCCAAATATCATTCCTGTCACCGTGGCCATCATTACGACCAAAATAACATAAACACCTGTTTTCTGAGTTCCCAGCACGCCCCTGATCACCAGCATACTCGGAAGCGAAAGGCTCGGGCCGGCCAGGAGCAATGCCAGGGCGGGACCTTTTCCCATGCCTGCCGAGAGGAGTCCCTGTACAATAGGCACTTCTGTCAGCGTGGCGAAATACATAAAAGCTCCCACGATCGAGGCAAAAAAGTTTGAGAATAGTGAGTTGCCTCCCACCAGGGATGCAATCCACTCGTTGGGAATAATCCCACGGATGGTGGTTCCATCGTGCGCTGAACCCAGAAGGAATCCGGCGATCACCACCCCGATGGCCAGCAGGGGAATGATCTGTTTGGCAAAACCCCAGGTCGACACTATCCATTCGCGGTTGTCCTCGTCCTTCTTATTAAGCAGGGAGACCAGGCTAACCCCTGCGATACCCACCACCATCGGCACCATGGGGCTGTCGGCTAATAGCGCGGATACAGCAGTTGCTGCGGTCACTGCGGCAACCTGCCACCAGGCGATCTTCATCACATAGGTCATGGCGAAGGCAAGCACAAGGCTGAAGAAACCCGAGATGAACCATTTGTGCGACCAGACCCAGAACCAGGTTCCCGATGTACTATCGGCTGATGGTTTGCCCCAGTTGGCGAACACCAGGATCAGCACCAGGCTGAAAAAGATCAGCGAGGTATGCCCTATCGGTCTTTTTTCAGGCACATCGGGAAAGCTGAGTTGCTCTTTGGCTTTTTCCCGTTCTTCCTTCCGGTAGAGGAATGCCATGATCAGCCCGATAATGATGCTGAATAAAACCGCGCCGATAACCCGGGCGGTACCCATTTCAGGCCCAAGGATCTTAGCCGTCAGGATGATGGCCAGTATGTTTATGGCTGGACCTGAATACAGAAAGGCAATTGCCGGGCCGAGGCCAGCGCCCCTTTTGTGAATGCTTGAAAACAGAGGAAGGACCGTGCAACTGCAAACAGCCAGGATCGTTCCCGAAACGGCGGCAACCGAATAGGCCACCCATCGTTTTGCTTTGGCGCCAAAATATTTAATGACGGAGCCCTGACTTACGAATACCGAAATCACACCTGCAATCAGGAAAGCCGGAAGCAGACACATGATAAAGTGCTCGCGGGCATACCACTTGCTAAGGTCCAGCGTTGCATCAACCGCTTCCCGGAATACCGGTTTACCGATGGGCAGGAAGAATACCCCCAGGAAAACCGCAACGATCCAAAACAATATCTTAAGTTCTTTTTTCAATTCTATGAAGTTTGGATTTTGGATGTTGGATGCTGGATTCTGGATTTCCAATATCTAATATCCCATATCCGATATCTAATATCCGATATCCAACATCCGATATCCAATATCATTTAAATAATCAATGTTGTTATAATATAATAGATGCCTACGCCGATGAAGAGTACCGCTACGATCCGCCTGAACCACAGTTCAAAGACTTTGATTTTATTATAGATTGTTCCAACGCTGCCAACAGCATAGGCGATCATCCAGGCAAACAGGATTACCGGAAGCCCGGTGGCAAGCGCAAACACGGGAGGCAGGAACAAACCGTCGGCCGAAGCCACAGCCATCGGTATCAGCATCACAAAATAAAGTACTCCGCTATATGGACAAAAGGCCAGGGCAAAGACAACTCCCAAAAGGAATACGCCAAAATATCCTTTGCCGGTCTTGTTTTCCATCCTTTCCGTGAGTCTGCCGATACCCGGAATATTCATTTTTACTATGCCCAGCATAAAGAATCCAATGACAATCAGGAACGGGCCCAGGATTTTCTCTCCCCAACGTTGAAAGAATCCGGATAATCCGGCTTCTCCCAGCCCGAAAAAGAATAACAGGCCGATGGCTGTATAGGTGAATGCACGCCCCAGTGTATAAATCAACCCTTTGAGCAGAACGGTCCGCTTGTTGGTAATGTCCTTGCTGATAAAGGCAATGGCACTGATATTGGTTGCCAGCGGACATGGGCTGATGGCTGTCATGAGGCCCAGGATAAAGGCGGTCAGAACAGGCCACTGCGAGTTTTCAAGTAATCCCTGAAGCCACTCCATACGTTATTTTACGTATTTGTCGAGAATGAGCTTGATCTCGGCCTTCAGCTTGTCAGGCTCATTTACCGCGTACATAAACCCTTTGTCCGTGATGTCATGCCGGTTTTTGCCGTTGACAATCAACAGGGTCTGGCCACCGATATTCAGTTTCTTGACCAGGGCCTTGTTTTCTTTTTCCTCTATGTTCACTGATTTAAAGGTGAGAGTCCCTTTCTTGAGCGCATCAGGATACAATTCCTTGATGGATTGTTCGGCAACCTTCTCCACCGTCTGGCAGGTCATACATCTACGGGTCATGTGAAAATAGTAAACCTCGGTCGGATCATCGGGCGTAATCCTGGAAGCAGGACCATTTACATAAACCGTTGCCGGTTCAGCAATCCCGATGGCAGCCGTCAGAATGGCTGCCAGCATCAGAAAACCAATTTTCTTCATGATGATGGAATTATTTCGTTAGTAATTGTTTGATTTCAGTGGCGCCGGGCACGCGGCCTTTAACCACCACTTTGCCGTCAACCACCAATGCCGGAGTTGACATGACATTATAGTTCAAAATTTCCATGATATCCTCCACCTTTGTTACGGTGGCATCGAGCTTTAATTCATCCACAACTTCACGGGTCACCTTTTCGAGGGCTTTGCACTTTGCACAGCCGGTTCCCAATACTTTGATTTCCATTTTTTTACTTTGAGTTTGAACAATGATCAATGCGACCCGGCTGGTTACTGAGCAGGTTACCAAACAGTTGCTGGGCCCGGGCCCAGCTTTCACGGTTGATACAATACCGGATCTTCGGATACTCTATGGTTCCCTGGATCAATCCTGCCGATTTCAATTCTTTAAGATGCTGCGAAAGGGTAGACCGGGCAATAGGCAGGTCCTCTGCCAGGTCTCCGCTGAAACAACAGGATTGGGTCGATAATAATTCAATGATGTAAGCCCGAACGGGATGCCCGAGGGCCCTGGCGTACCGGGCCAGGAGTTTGTGATCGGGTGTGATCAGGTTGCTTTCCATGATATTTATGTTTCTAATTTCGCAAAAATACGAAATATAAATATCCTGTAGCAAAGAATGTGTTAAAACTTACAAAGCGGATAGGGGGTCGCATTGTAACATGTAACCTAACCTGCCCGTCTAACGTAACAATGTTTTATACTAACTAAAATATAGATCTGCTATGACAAATGAAGAATCAACCCCCAAGACTTCCTGCTGGGACAAAAAGTCAACAGCTTGCGGCGCCAATAACGGAGGAGCAAGCGCTGTTTATGGTTTAGGCCTGATAGGGGCCGCCATTTATTTTATCGGCCATGCAACCACATTCTGGGCTGGTGTGCTGGGATTTCTGAAGGCAATCGTTTGGCCGGTCTTTATGGTCATCAAGCTGTTTGAGCACCTCATTCAATAACTGCTACCATTCGCTGTTCCCAACGAATCCCAGGTCGCGGGTATAATGCCCCTTGATCAGCGAATCCTGAGACCGGTTCGATAAAGAGAGACCGGGAAAAGTTACCGTATAGATTGATCCGATCACTCCGATGGCACCGGGTATGTTGCCGTTCGGATTGATCTTGTCGTCAATTTCAAGTCCGTACCAATTGATATACCTCGCCAAAACCGTATCTGCGGCCGTTATCCGGATGAAAAGTTCCAGAGGTTTCCTGTAATCGACCTCGTCATTCGGTTTCACCTGGGTGGATAAATAAGCAAAAAAGGGATCGGAATAATACCGGTAATTATAATGGTCCCTTTCAAATTCAAGATGTCCGGGTCTCAGCTGACGGCTATGGGTGACGGTTTTTTTGCCGGCATATCCGGTTTTCAGCACCTCCTCATAAATCAAAGAAAAGGAGATTTCATACAACCCGGCTCCGGGATGGGGCTTCCAGGCGAAAACTGTCGGATCTTCATAAAAATAGAATCGTGTCATTCCTTTTCTCGGTTGAAGAACTTCGAGTTCGCTCAACAGGGTAAACTGAGCCGTCAGGGTGTCATCTTCTTCAGGCAGTAAAACGGTTACATGATAATATCCCGGATTCAGTTTCCGCTCGAGGGCATAGTACTCATTGGGCAAGCGGGGAAAATAACCGGTTTCCCGCGGGACTTGGGTGATTTTCTCGAAATAGGATCGATGGGTTCCGTTATACCCGTACAGGTAGATCCGGGCATCATCATAAAAAACATTTGAATTTTCTGATGCCAGTTGGTAAGGATTCGAGAAACCTGAGAAGGATTTCGACAGCTTGATATAATGTACCGAATCACCGGTATCGAAAACCCCGAAAATAACCGGAATGGGTGGCCCCGGCAGAACGACCTGCAAGTCTTCACTGCATCCGGATGATACCAGAAGGAGAATGAACGCCGTTAACAGCCGAAAAGGCTTCTGCATGTCTGGTCCTGTTAAAAATCCAAAAGTAGGCAAAAGAGTTCTTCGTGGCGGATTCTTGATGCTGCAACTAAAACTATTCCTACTTTTGCCCTTCTGTTAACCTGTCATGTTTATGAATCGACCTTTGATCCTGGTGAGCAATGATGATGGCTATAAGGCCTGTGGGGTACGGGAATTGGCCCAAGTGGCCAGCCAGTTTGGCGATGTGGTCGTGGTGGCACCGGTAACGGGTCAGTCGGGCATGTCGCATGCAGTCACCCTGAACCATCCTATCCGCCTACGGACCGTCAGCCTGAATGGCGGTATATCGGTTTATGCCTGCACAGGAACACCTGCAGATTGTGTTAAAATTGCACTTAACCAGATACTTGACAGGAAACCGGACCTGGTCATATCAGGGATCAACCACGGCTCAAATTCCTCCGTCAGCTTGTTCTATTCTGGGACGGTGGCAGCCACTATCGAGGCTTGCATGAATGGCATACCCTCGGTTGCTTTTTCAGTGAATGACCATTCGCCTGAGGCGGACATGCGTCTGGCTGTCCGATATGCCGGACCGGTTATCGACAAAGTGATCCGTTTCGGGCTGCCCCGGTACACCTGCCTGAATATCAATTTCCCGGCTATTCCCCCGGAACTTTGCCGGGGCATCAGGATTTGCCGTCAGGCAAGGGGAGTCTGGAAGGAGGAATTCGACAAACGTACTGATCCTCGCGGCCATGATTATTACTGGTTGACCGGTGAGTTTGCCAATCAGGAACCCGGATCGGATGATACGGATGAATGGGCACTGGCGAACAATTTTGCAGCCATCGTTCCCGTTAAGGTGGATGTAACGGATTATTTGACACTCGACAGCCTGAAGGAGTGGAAGTTTTAAGGCTTATGAAGAAATTCGACAAAGTATGGATTGGCGCTATTTTGGGAATTGTTGTTCCCCTCATTGCTTTTGTCATATTCTATTTTGTCCGGTACAGCGATCTTAGCCTGGGTGAATTCCTGAAGGTTTACAAGAACCTCGGCATCCTGACTCATATCCTGTCTTTGTCGGTCCTTCCCGATTTGTTGGTTTTCTTCGGATTTATCCAGATGAACTACTTAAAAGGCGCCCGGGGCGTGTTGCTGGCGACTTTCTTGTTTGCCTTTACCGTCCTGATCGTACGGTTTGTTTAATCAGTGATTCGTCAGACACCAACCGCAACTATTCATGCGTTATTTCCTGGTAGCGGGAGAACCTTCGGGTGACCAGCATGCAGCTGGCTTGATGAAGCAACTGAAGCAGCTGGATCCTGAAGCCGAATTCCGGTTTATCGGAGGGGATCGGATGCGGGAAGCGGGCGGTGAACCCCTGATCCATATCCGTGATCTGGCTTTCATGGGATTCACACAAATCCTCACACGACTCCCGGTCATCCGGCGAAGTTTTCGGCTGTGTCATGCGGAAATTCTCCGGTTTAAGCCCGACATCATCATTCCGGTCGATTTTGGCGGTTTTAACCTGCGCCTGATCCGATGGACTCACCGGAAGGGATTCCGGGTAATCTATTACATCACTCCTAAAGTCTGGGCCTGGCTCCCCGGGCGTGCCAAAAAACTTGCCCGCTTTACGGTTAAGGCTCTCTGTATACTGCCGTTTGAACCCCCATTTTTAGCTATGTACGGTGTAGATGCTGAATACGTTGGAAATCCGGTCAGGGATTCCGTACTGGCTGTGACCGACCAGGATCCGGTATGCTTGTCGCGGCAGCTGGATCTGGCCGATAAGCCTGTCATTGCTTTGCTTCCCGGCAGCCGTGAACAGGAGATCCGCAAGATATTGCCGGTCATGCTGTCTGTTGTACCGGAATTTCCGGGTTACCGGTTCGTTGTAAGTGGGTGCGATCCTTTTGATCCCGGGTTTTATCAAGAAATCATTGACGTCCCCGATGTAGGCCTTGTCCATAACCAGACGCTTGAATTGCTCAGGGTGGCTCATGCTGCGCTGGTGACCTCAGGAACGGCCACCCTCGAAACAGCTCTGCTGGGTACTCCGCAGGTGGTCTGCTACCGTACTACCTCCCTTTCTTTCCTGATTGCCCGGATGCTGGTCAGGATACGGTATATTTCCCTGGTCAACCTGATCCTGGACAGGCCGTGTGTAGAGGAACTCATCCAGAGAAAGCTCAATCGCGTGCGTTTGACCACTGCAACCCGGAAAGTCGTCTGCGATGAGGAATTCCGCAACCGTATGATCAAGGATTACGATAAATTAAGGCTCCGGCTGGGACAGGTCCCTGCAGCCGAAGCGGCGGCAAGGATTGTCTTCTCAATGGCAGGAAAACCGTAGTCCATAAGCTTTTTTTCCTACATTTGCTCCAGTCAAAAACAGAATGTAATGCTGGCCCTTTTCAGAAGAGAGATCAACAGTTTCTTCAGTTCGGTAACAGGGTACGTGGTCATCGTAGTCTACCTGTTGCTGACAGGCCTGTTCCTGTGGGTTTTCCCGGGTGAGTTCAATGTCCTTGAATCAGGCTATGCCAGCCTGGATCCGATGTTTATCATCGCACCCTGGGTGTTTCTGTTCCTGGTCCCTGCTGTCACCATGAGGCTTTTTTCCGACGAGAAGAGGACCGGAACACTGGAATTGCTTCTTAGCCGGCCGCTGAGCGACCTCAAGATCGTCCTTGCCAAATACCTGGCTGGGATCGTGCTGGTTATCCTGGCCATCCTGCCTACACTGGTCTATTATATGACAGTCAGTTACCTCGGTGCACCGAAAGGGAACCTGGATACCGGTGCATTCTGGGGCTCCTTTACAGGCTTGATCCTGCTGGCCGGAGTTTATGTCTCCATCGGGTTGTTCACATCTTCACTGACTGAGAATCAGATAGTTTCCTTTATTCTGGGAGTAGCAGGGTGTTTTATTTTCTTTCTCGGGTTCGATTATCTTTCCAAACTGGGATTTTCAGGGTGGATAGAGAATTTTCTGGCCAACCTGGGAATAGCCTATCACTACAATTCGTTGGCAAGAGGGGTTATTGATACACGGGACGTGATTTATTTCCTGTCGGTGACGGCCGTTTTTACCCTGCTGACAAAAATGGTTCTCGAAAGCCGTAAATGGTAGGAGGTCAGAATGGACAAGAAAAGAGTAAAACGGAATAACCTGCTGGAACTGGCCATCCTCCTGTTGATAGTCATTCTGATCAGCGTGGCGGGAAGTTTCCTATTCCACAGGTTTGACCTGACGCAGGAGAAAAGGCTTTCGGTTTCAGACGGTACGCGCAGGTATCTGAAGGAACTGAACGATCTGGTTTTTATCAAGATATACCTCGACGGCAAGCTTCCGGCCGGCTTTATGCGTCTCAGCAAGGCAACCAGGGAGTTGATGAGCGATTTCAAGGCCTATGGCAAACAGAACATTGAATACGAATTCATCAACCCGTCGGAAAGCCCTGATTTGGCAACCCGGCGACAGGTCTACGATCAGCTTGCCAAGGATGGACTCAGGTATTTTAATGTCCAGTCTCAGAAAGCCGATGGCACGGCTGTGCAACAGGTTGTCTTTCCTGCCGCTGTGCTGACCTACCGGCAGCATGGACAGGAATACGAGCGGGTGGTGAACTTTTTTTCGGGAACTCTCACATCCAGTTTCAATGACGAAACCATAAACCGGGCCATCGAATCGCTTGAATACGAGTTTATCTCGGGTATCCGGTCCGTCTCCAGGGAAAATACCCCGAGGGTCGGATTCCTTGAGGGGCATGGTGAACTGACCCAATATGAGTCGGTCCGCCTGGCACGGGCAATCATGGACTTTTACCTGGTTGAAAGGGTGGAAATAGCGGGAAAACTGAATGCTCTGGATAACTATAGCGCTCTGATCATCGCTGATCCCAAGGAACGTTTTTCAGAACAGGATAAATTCATTATTGACCAATACATTCTCCGGGGTGGGAAAGTACTGTGGATGGTGGATGCCATCAAGGTGGACATGAACGAAATTGCAAATTCCAATGAAACCATGGGGAAAGTGAACAGCATCACCAATATCGGTGACATGCTTTTCACCTATGGCGCACGGATCAATTCCAGTCTTGTCCAGGATATCCAATGTGCAGTACTGCCGGTGGATACCCGCGCTGAAGGGGCTGAGCAGGCAAATTGGCAACTGGCTCCCTTTGTTTTCTTTCCCTTGATTTCCGGAATACCGGAAAATCCGGTCTCGCGGAACATCAACCCGGTAAAATTCGAGTTTGTCAGCCCTATAGACACGGTAGGTGAGGATCCGGAATTGAAGAAAAGGATCCTGCTCAAGACATCGGCCAACTCGCGGGTGGTCAGGACACCGGTACGTGTTAGCACGGATATTTTTGCCGAACGGCCTGATCCGTCGAAGTTCCCGTTAAAAAACCTGCCGGTGGCTGTCATGCTCGAGGGCACTTTTACGAGTCATTTCCGGAACCGTCTGATGCCTGATTTTGTCAATAACGATGTATTCAAGGTTTATACGAAGAGCGCGAAGCCCACGCGCATGATCGTAATAGCTGACGGTGAGGTGGGTAAAAACCTGGTCCAGGCCAGGGATAGCCAGTTGTTTTCGCCATACCCCCTGGGTTATGATCCCTATACCCAGACGACATTCGGAAACCGAGATTTCCTGTTGAATTGCGTCAACTATTTACTGGATGATGAAGGAGTGATGGAACTCCGCTCCAGGGAGGTCAGGGTCAGGATGCTGGATCCTGTTCAGGTAACGGAAAACCGGTTATTCTGGAAATTTTTCAACCTGCTCACTCCTGTTGTGCTGGTCCTGATCGCCGGGTTAATCTATTTTCTCATACGTAAAAGAAAGTATTCCAAATAAAATGAAGAAATACTCCTTCCTGATAGCATTGGTTCTCGTTCTCACCGGCATTGTTATCGTCATGGCCATCCGGAAATCAGACAGCTCCCTGAAACGGGAACTGAGGGATTTTGCCGTCGAAGACACGGCTGCCATTGATAAGATCTTCATGGTACAGAAAGATTATCAGCAAGTTACACTAACCCGGACAAGCAACCACTGGCTGGTTAACGACCGGTACATCGCACGTCCTGATGCTATTGACAACCTGCTAAAAACACTCAAACGCATCCGGGTCAAGTCACCGGTTTCAAAATCCATGATGGATTACGCCGTAAAAATGCTGGCTACCCGCAACACCAAGGTTGAAATCTATGATGGCCGGAAACTGCTCAAGACGCTTTACGTGGGAGGACCTACGCAGGACCAGATGGGGACTTTCATGATGATTGAAGGATCATCGGTACCCTTTGTCGTTCATATCCCGGGATTCGTCGGTTACCTGACCACCCGGTTCTTTGTGAACGAGAGGGGCTGGAGATCCACGGAGCTGTTCAGGTATAACTTTGATGACATTGCCGCAGTGACGATCGAAAACCCGTCAAGCCCGCAAGAATCATTCAGGCTTGAAAACCTGGGCAGTGGCGTTTTTTCCATCAGCTCCCTGTCGGGCAGGGTAAACCCGGGATCGATGGATACAGTGGGAGCCAAGTTCTTCCTAAGCCAGTTTGAAAAAATGAATTTTGAATTTGTGGCAGACAGCATTCCGGCTCACTCACGCGATTCCATGCTATCCCATCCGCCTTACCGCATACTGACCCTCGAGGACAGAACCGGCTTGAAAAGGACCGTGAAAGCCTGGCCGCGTCCGGGTAATGGCAAGGTGGATAATGAAGGCTTTCTCCTGGAATGGGACGATGAGAGGATGTGGGGCCTGATCGATGATAAGGATTGGGCTGTTATTCAGTATTATGTTTTTAATCCGGTTTTTCTCCGCTTTGACGATTTTTTTGTGAAAAGGAACTGGAATTAATTATCATATAGCCAGTTTTTGCTACTTTTAATGGATTATCACGTGACAGTGACTGAATAAAAACTATTAGTATGAAGTTCATAATATCCAGCACAGACCTGCTATCACATCTTCAGGCCATCGGCCGTGTGATCAGTACAAAAAACACCATTCCGATCCTGGACAGCTTCCTTTTTCAACTGAGCGGCAATGATCTCGTCATCACCGCTTCGGACCTGGAAACTACCATGATCACCTCATTGAAACTGGACAATGCAGACGGAGACGGAGCGATCGCCATTCCCGCGCGGATCTTGATAGATACCCTGAAGGAATTTCCCGAACAGCCCCTGACCTTTGACCTGAATCTCGATTCACTGGGCATTGACATCGTTTCTGACAATGGAAAATACAGCATTGTCGGCAAACCGGGCATTGATTTCCCGGTTCTGCCGGCAATCAACGAGGAGCGGGTTACCGAAGTTTCCTTTTCGGCCGAGTCACTGAACAAGGGCATCAGCCGGACCCTCTTTGCCACCGCTGACGATGAACTTCGTCCCGTAATGAACGGGATCCTGGTGGAGATCCGACAGGAACAGACCACGTTCGTCTCATCCGATGCCCATAAACTGGTCAGGTACCGCAGAAAAGATATCCGCTCCGGCCGGGAAGCCTCCTTCATCCTGCCCAAGAAGCCGGCTAACCTGCTCAAAAACATACTGCCCAGGGAAGAGAATGAAGTGAACCTGGCTTTTGATGAGAAGAATGCCATATTTACGCTATCTGAATATAAGCTGATCTGCCGGCTTGTGGAAGGCAATTACCCGGCTTATGAGTCAGTTATCCCGAAGAATAACCCGAACAAAATGCTGATCGATCGGGTAGCCTTCATGAACACGCTGAGAAGGGTTTCTGTGTATTCCAACCAGGCCAGCAACCTGGTCAAACTGCAGCTCCAGCCGAACCAGCTGGTAATCTCAGCCCAGGACATTGATTATTCCATATCAGCCGTTGAAAAACTCAACTGCCAATACGCCGGGGATAATATGGAGATTGGTTTTAAATCCGTTTTCCTGGTTGATATTCTGAACAACATCGTATCGGAAGAGGTTGTCACCGAACTGTCGGATCCGACCCGTGCCGGCATCATCCTGCCCAAAGAAGAGGAATCTGACAATGAAAACCTGCTGATGTTGCTGATGCCGATGATGATCAACACCTGATAATCACCCCGCTCCGGCGGGGTTCTTTTTAACCATGCATAAAATCGAGCAGATGGCCGACCAGGGTTCCCTATTCTTTAACAGCTTGTCACTTACGAGGCCTCTCGTATTCTTTGATATTGAATCCACCGGACTGAACGTTGGAACCGACCGTATTGTCGAACTGGCCCTGTTGAAGATCGATCCGTCAGGAAACAAAACCCTGAAGGTCTACCGCGTGAATCCGGGGATGCCGATTCCGCCGGAAGCAACCAGGATACACGGAATTATTGACGAAGATGTTAAGGATTCCCCTTTGTTTTCGGCTATTGCCGGCGAAGTGGCCGCTTTGATCCGGGGATGCGACCTGGGTGGGTATAATTCCGACAAGTTTGACATTCCCATGCTGGCGGAAGAGTTTGCCCGGGCTGATTACGATATCGACCTCAAAGAGAACAAGTTTGTAGATGTGCAGGCGATCTTTTTCCAGAAAGAACCGCGTCATCTGGCTGCTGCCTACAAATTCTATTGTAACAAGGATCTGGTCGCCGCCCATTCGGCGAAAGCCGATGTCGAAGCGACCTGGGAAATCCTCCAGGCCCAGCTGGATCGTTACCCTGATCTTGACCGCAACGTCGACTCACTGTCCTCCTTTGGACAGGCTAGCCGGTTCGTTGATTTTGCCGGACGCATCATACTCGATGACCGCGGTGATGAAGTCTTTAATTTCGGCCGTTATAAAGGCCAGAAGGTCATCGACGTTTTCCGTCGCGACCGATCCTATTACAATTGGATACTGGACGGGGACTTCCCGGCCTATACAAAAAGGGTTGTTACAAGGATCTATTTAAAACTCAGGGAGATATAAAATGAAAATCATTGCGGTCGGCAGAAATTACCGGGAGCATGCCCTCGAACTGAACAATCCGGTACCGGTTGAGCCGGTTGTTTTCCTCAAACCCGAAACTGCCCTGATCAAGGGAAATAAACCCTTCTTTTATCCGGATTTTTCAACGGATATTCATTATGAAACCGAGATCGTGATGAAAGTCTGCAAAGTCGGGAAAAACATTGAGGAGCGGTTTGCCGGCCGGTATTTTGACGAGCTGACCGTCGGGATTGATTTTACTGCCCGTGACCTCCAGGAAAAGGCAAAGGCAGGGAGGCTTCCCTGGGAGATTGCCAAGGGATTCGACGGCTCTGCGCCGGTCGGGAGGTTTATCAATAAAAAAAGCCTGCCCAGTCTTCAGGGTTTTTCTTTCGGATTGAATATCAATGGAAAGCGGGTTCAGAACGGGACGACTTTCGACATGATCTTTTCCTTTGATTTTATCATAGCCTATGTTTCCCGTTTTTTTACGCTTCAGATGGGAGACCTCATTTTTACCGGCACCCCGGCCGGTGTAGGGCCGGTTCATAGGGGCGACAGACTGGTGGCCTTTATTGAAAATGAAGAACTGCTGGATTTCGAGATCAAGTGAGGCTATCCGGCTTTTTCCAGGGTTTCATTGACCAGGGAGCAGAGTTCTTCGAGTTCGCTGTCACTGATGATTAACGGTGGCGTAAACCGCAGGCTGTCCCTGCAAAAAAGGAAATAATCAAATAGCAGTCCCTGGTCGAGGCTCAGGTTGAAAAACCTTTCCACCCTTTTTTCCGAATCCAGCTTCAGGGATAGCATAAGCCCGCGGCCGCGGATTTCCTTGATGGAAGGATGGTTCAGCAGGGCTTTGGCTTTCTTTTCCGATTCCTGTGCCTTGTGCGGCAGGCTATTCCTGAGAAGCAGGTTGAAAGCTGCAAGGCCGGCGGCACATGAAACGGGATGACCGCCGAATGTGGTGACATGCCCCAGGACGGGATCGCGGGTCAGGGTTCCCATTATTTCATCAGAGGCAATAAAGGCGCCCAGGGGCATCCCGCCGCCAAGTGCCTTGGCCAGAATGAGAATATCGGGAATACTATTTTCATGTTGAAAGGCAAACAGGTCACCGGTTCTGCCAAAACCGGTCTGGACCTCGTCATAAAGCAGTAAGGCTCCGGTTTCCCGGCATCGTTCCCTGACGGCCATCAGGTAACCCGGTAATGGAGTTATGATACCGGCTTCTGCCTGGATCGGTTCGAGGATGACGGCAGCGGTTGCCCGGGTGATCCGGTCCAGCTGATCCGGTCGGTCGAAATCGAGGATCCTGATGGATGGCAGCAACGGCCGGAACGCCGATTTGTACATTTCGTCACCCATGACGCTCAAGGCACCGTGAGTGGATCCATGATAGGCATTCCTGAAGGTCACCAGTTCATGGCGACCGGTAAACCGCTTGGCCAGTTTTAGGGCTCCTTCGACAGCTTCGGAACCCGACGCCGTGAAAAATACCCTGTTGAGCGAAGAGGGTAGGGATTGTGCAAGTGATTGCGCATAAAGCACTTGAGAAGATTGTACATACTCTCCGTAGACCATGGTATGAAGGTACCTGCCGGCCTGCTTTGTAATGGCTGAAATCACTTCCGGGTGGGCATGTCCGACATTACTGACTGAAAAGCCGCTGATCAGGTCAAAATATCTTTTCCCCGAGGGATCATAGATAAAACAACCGGATGCATGATCGACCACAAGCCCGACCGGATAGGGGGATGTTTGTCCCAGATATTTCAGGAAAAGTTCCTTGAGTTGATCCATCAGGATTATTTCGACATCAGGTTCAGGCTTTCCAATAACTGGTTACGGAAGGATTTGCCAACCGGAATTTCATGTGTCGATTTTCCGTTCGAAACCACCAGACTGCCCCGGTTGATGACCTGGATCTTGTTAATATTGACGATGTGCGAGCGGTGAATTTGCTGGAACTGATCAGGTGGCAGTTTTTTGAGGATTGATTTCAGGGTAAAATGCACCGTCAGGATTTCCCCGGTCGTATAAACCAGTACATAATTCTCGAGCGATTCGATCCAGAGGATGTCATCGTAGCTCAACCTGATGAGGCTGGCGCCTTGCCGGATGAAAATATCATTCTGGATCTTCTGGATATTCTGCGACTTGCGCCATTGGGAGTATGCCTTGGACACGGCTTTGTAGAACCGTGTATAGGTCACCGGTTTAAGAATATAGTCGGTTACGTCATATTCAAAAGCTTCCAGTGCATATTTAGCTTGCCCCGACAAAATGATAACAACGGGTTTTTCCTTCAGGGTATTCAGGTATTCCATTCCCGACATCTCGGGCAGCTCGATATCCAGCAGCACCAGATCAATCGGTCCGGCATGCAGGGAGGCATTGATAGCCTCAATGGCCGAAGAATAAGAACCTGCCAGGTTCAGCATGCGGGTTTTATTGACAAAAACCTCGATGAGGATCCGTGATTCTTCGCAATCCTCAATGATGATGCAGTTCATCGGTTTGGCAGGCATGGATCCTAGCTTTGGTTCTTAAAATTAAATCTTTTTTCCAGCAGTTCTGAATCTTGAATGCTTTTTCGCATCCAGTTGAGGATCAGTTCATCTTTTTCGGAATGAGACAGTTGCCAGGCCAGATCCAGGCCATGAAGGTTTTGGACCAACCGGTACAGAACCAGGGCAACAGACACCGATATATTGAAGCTTTCGGTGAATCCGTACATGGGAATCCGAAGGTATTCGTCTGAAGACGCGAGGACTTCCTCCGACAGCCCTCTCATTTCAGTACCGAAAAAAAAGGCGACCGGTCCGGGAGACAGGTTGAAATCCTCGAGGCTGACGTCCTTTTGATGGGGTGTGGTCGCAACTATCCGATAGCCCTTGGATTTCAGGCTGTTGACAGCGGTAATCGAAGGATTTGGCGAGTCTTTGTATTTATGCAGGCTGAGCCATTGGGCTGAACCGAGTTCGATATCGGGATTCAGGGTGAATCGGTTGGTTTTCTCGATGATATGGACATCCTGGATCCCCAGGCAATCGCAGGTTCTGAGCACCGCACTGGCGTTATGCGGTTGATAGAGATCTTCCAGAACCACGGTGATATAGTGCGTCCTGCTGTCGGCTACCTGGCAGAGCCGGGCAAACCGACGCTCGGTCATGAATTGCGACAGGTATTCGATGAGTGGCCGGTTCATAGAAAAAAAAAGGGAGTGCTCGGCACTCCCTGTCAATACGGTTGATCCGGTTATTTAACTTTACCGGTCAGTTCAGATCCAGCTTTAAACTTAACTACTTTTTTAGCAGCGATTTTAATCGGTGCACCAGTCTGGGGGTTACGACCAGTCCGGGCATTCCTTTTTGAAACAGAGAATGAACCGAAACCAACAAGGGCAACACGGCCACCACCTTTAAGCGCATGGGCAGTGGTTTTTACGAATGCATCCAGAGCTCTTTTGGCATCAGCTTTGGTCAGATTAGCATCCTTTGCGATGGCGTCAATTAATTGTGCTTTGTTCATAAAAAAGAGATTTTATGGGTTAGTGAATAGTTGCAATCCTATACAAATATAGGCCAATAATGAGTTTTCGCAAATTCCGGCGGCTTTTTTTTCGCTTTTGTTGGTTAAAATCAGGGGTTTGTTGATAACTGTTTGATCTTATGCACTTTTTTCCAGATTATGGAGTAAACATCACTGTTTTCGGCCTTTTCGGAGGGGGGATTGCAGCTTCTTGGGTGTTAATTGGTGAAAGATTTATATTTTTGCGCCACGGAGAAATGGCAGAGTGGTCGAATGCGGCGGTCTTGAAAACCGTTGTTCTCTTACGGGAACCGGGGGTTCGAATCCCTCTTTCTCCGCAACCTTAGGGGCACGATAGCGCAATA
>CAZJNQ010000052.1:0-19987 GCA_964547475.1 uncultured Porphyromonadaceae bacterium | reverse complement strand
GAAAAATAGACCCGAAAATGTTCATCCACAATACGCTCGTGGCCGAAGGATTACGTACCAGTGGGCGGCGGACTTGATCTTCTTCCCGACGCCGCCCGAGAGCCGGGTGCCTTCGCCGTTGAGATCGGCGCTTCCCATCCCCAGGAAGCTTTCGAGCGTTTTCCATTCGTCGTCCGACGGCAGGTGCCAGCCGGCGGGACAGATATCCTTCCCGTTCCCCCAGCCGTCGCCGGTGGCGGTGTTGAAATCATACAAACAGCCGTACAGGTCGTAATAGGCGTTCGCCCGGGCTTCCTCCACGCTGGTCCCGTTATAGGTGCCCACCCAGATGCCCGCCTGTTCGGCCGAAGGCCCCACGTGGGGCATGTAGGCCAGGTTCTCCGCCATCCACACCTGCGTGCCGATGCGGACCCAGACATATTCCGACCGGTCGCGCGAATCGGTGAGGGTGCCTGCATCCCCTCCCCCGCCTTCCGCCTTGGGGGTGAAGAAATAATATTCGTTGCCATAGCCCGTCCCGGCGGAATTGGTGGCGTATGCCCGCACGAAATACTGGGTCTCCGGGGCCAGTCCGGTGACCTGGCTGGTGAAGACGCCCAGCCCCGATCCGTCGGAGGTGGTGAAATCATCCACTTCGGGATAAGGTTCGAGCGACCAGCAGACTCCCCGGGCCGTGACCTCCGCCCCGCCATCCTGCTGCACATTCCCGCCCGTGACGGCCGAGGAATCGGTGATGAAACCAGGCTGCGTGGTTGACACGGCCGGCACATGAACTTCCGGGTCCGAGAAAAGGATGTCGCAGGAAACAAGGGCCATCACGGCCCATGCAACGATTATCGGGCTCCATTTCATAGCAGGGACATTTAGGCTGAACCAAAATAGCACTTAAAGATGACAAACAAAAGCCCCCTCCCTAATCTCCGGTCGGGGGCCTGTGGACAGTCACGAGTCACGATTCACGAGTCACGATTCACGAGTCACGATTCACGAGTCACGAGTCACGATTCACGAGTCACCTCCTAAAACGCCGTCCTCAGCGTGATCCGGAAATTCCGTCCCGGCGCGCTGACGCCGGAGGCAAACACCCGGTAATTGGTGTCGAGGATGTTCTCGCAGGCGAGCTGCACGTTCAGGTACTTCCACACCTGGCAGGCCAGCCGGATATTGAGCGTGTTCCAGGCTGGCATGCCGTCGGGCGTGGCGTAGATCTCGTTGTCCTCGGCATTCAGCAGGTAATCGGAGATATCCTTTTCCCCGTTGAAGGCGAACCAGAGCTCGCCCTGGAGCCGGTCGCCCTTGTATTGCAGGGCGATCTTGCCGAAGAGCGGCGGGATATGGTCGAGGGGAGTGTTGCCCTCCTCCTCCACGATCCGGCCGTAGGTGTAGTTGACCGTCCCGTCGAGGCTGAAGCCGTACCAGAGGTTGGTCCCCAGCGTGGCATAGGCGCCGCAGATGAACGCCTGCTGCTTGTTCCGGCTCGAATAGACCCTCGACATCGTGCCGTTGTAGAGGACGCTGTCCTGCCCTTCCCACTGCGCCACATCCGTGACGATGGCATCGCGGATCATCGTGTAGTAGGCACCCCCGCCAATCCGGGCGCAGCCGGCAAATGACTGGCCTGCCGTGATCTCGAAATTGACCGTATGCTCGGGCTTCAGGTCGGGGTTCGGGATGATCAGGTGGCCTGCAACGCTTTCAAACACCTTGCTCATGTCGTCAATGTTCGGCGTGCGGAAGCCGGTCGAGACGCCGGCGGTGAGCTTGGTATCCTCGCCCGGCAGCCAGACCAGCCCGCCCGTTCCGCTGAGCGCGCCGCTGTTCTGTTCGGCCGCGGTGAAGGGGAAGGCAAAGGATGAGGCACCGGTGAAGGTGGATTTCAGCATCGTGTAGCTGTAGCGCAGCCCCGCGGTGAAGAAGAGCTTTTCGCGCACCAGCGAGATCTTGTCCTGCCCGTAGAGCGCAAAGGTGTTCATCGTGTTGCTGCCGTCGGGGTAGCGCGTATCGCCCGGCGTGACCTCGAGGGTGTTGACGTTGGTGTTGCGGGCCGTCGAGACCACGTCGTTGAGGTAAACCTCGAACCCGCCGTTGATCTCGTGCAGCTGCAGTTTCTTGTAGCCGTCGATGTCGAAGGAGAGGACGTTCACCTCCTCGATCTGTGATTTCATCTTCGAGGAGTTGAGCTTCCGGCTATGCCGGCTCTCCTGCGCGTTCTGCCAGCCCACCTGGAGCGTCATCTTGTCAATGATCCTGCGGTTCAGGTTCTTCTCGAGCTTCCAGGCCGCCAGGATGCGCTGCTCGGGTCCGTAGTACCACTCGGCATACTTGGGCACTCCCTGGTTGTCGGTCTCGGTGAGCCGGTCGTAGCGCGTCACGTTCCCCGTGTTCGAGTACTGGAAGTTCAGGATGTGCGTGGTGTTCACGTTGGGCCTGAAAAGCACTTTCTGGAGCAGGTCGTACTGCCGGTAAGCTGTTCCCACCTGCCTGTCGGGATCGGGATTGGCGAAGATGCTGTCCTTCCCGTCCACCCGCTGCACGTAGAACGGGCGTGAGCCGAAGGTGGGCCAGGCATCCTTCCGGTTGGCCCCCTGCACGATATCGCCGTAATCGGAGAAGCTGAAGCTGGTGAGGGAGGCGACCTTTTTGAACCCGACGTTCACGTCGGCATGCACGCTCTTTTCCGAGGTGGCAGTGCTGTAGCGGACGAGGGCGTTGCCGCCGAACACCCGGTTGAGTTCCGGCTGCCGGGTGATGAAATGCATCACCCCGCCGAGGGCGTCGCTGCCGTGCATGGCGGAGGAGGGCCCGTAGAGGATCTCCACCCGCTCGAGGATGTTATTGTCGAGGCGGAGGACGTTCTGCAGGTGGCCGCCGCGGAAGATGGCGTTATTCAGCCGCAAGCCGTCAACCTCGATGAGCACGCGGCTCGATTCGAACCCGCGGATGATCGGGCTTCCCCCTCCCCCCTGGCTCTTCTGCACCAGGATGTTCCCGGTGGCGGCCAGGAGATCGGCGGTGTTGAGCGGGTTCATCCAGGCGATGTCGCGCCTGCCAACTATGTCGATGCGCTGCACCACCTCCTTTTTCAGCATCTCGAACTTGCCGGCGGTGATGACCACTTCTTCAAGGGTTCGCTTGATGGTGTCTTCCTGGGCCGTCAACGGGACGGATACCGCAAGAAGACCCATGACGAGTATTTTTTTCATGGAATCTGTTTAATCTATTTAAATGGATGATTATCTGCTGATCACATTCTCAATGAATCAGCCGGATGATCGCGGCGGCGGGGCCAGGATGCGGATGGCGGGCCCGGTATATAAATCGGGAATGAAAAAAGCGTTCAGGAGGGTTGCGGCGGCCGGGCGGAGATCGGGGCTGGCGACAGCGCAGCAGAAATAGGGTATGAAACAGATCCTCAGCGTCGCGTGCGTGGCCGGTTTTTTATCCCTATCCTGATGGCGGAAGGCCGACAGGAGGCGGGTTTCGCGGTGGTCGCGGAGGGCCAGCACGATCATCCGGCCTGCCTCGCGGGCAATGCTCTTGATATCGTACATGCTGCCCCCGTAACGGAGTTCACGCCCTTCCTTCCCGAACTCCAGCCGGCTGAACTCATCCGGGGTAAAGACCAGTTTTTCCATCCGTTCGCTTCCGGCATCCAGGTTCCTGATGAGGCTCATCTGGGAAAGGAAGATCACCTGCCGCACCGGGTAAAAGAGCAGCGGCAGCAGCAGGATGGCCAGAATGGCCAGGCTCAGGAAGAAGGCCGGTTTGGTGTTCGGTTTGCGCATGGTCAGCCAAAGGTACGAAAAAAGTGATTCGTGACTCGTGACTCGTGACTGGTGATTAGTGACTGGTGACTGGTGAAAAACGTAACGATTCACGATTCACGATTCACGATTCACGAATCACTTCCTACAGTTCCAGGTAAAACCAGTTCCGGGGATTCGGATTGATGGAGAAAGAGACATACAGGCTGGCGGCGGGGTACATCGGCACGGCCAGGTGGAAGCCGGTGCCGAAGGCCCAGCTCCGGTTGATGCCGGACCAGTCGCCCAGGGAGGGCAGGGCTGAAGCGTACTGCGCGAACAGCGATTGTTCTATCGTGAGCCATTCCCAGTTGAGCCAGGTATAGTGCAGGCTGACGGAAGCGAGCTGCATGAGGGGGCCGGTGAGGTCGCCGTAGGTGATCCCCCTGATGTTGCGGGGGCCGAAGCGGGTCCAGAGGGTCTCGTAGGGCGATGAATGGAAGAAGCCCTGCCAACGGCCGCTGAGCTGCAGCCGGGGACCGAGGAGCCGGTGGTATTCGGCCTGCAGGGTGGCCTCGAGGTAATCCAGGGTCGTATCGCTCAGCCCGATGCCCGCACCGATCATGCCGGAGAGGCAGAAACCCTCCTCCTGGTGCCGGCGATGGGTGACCGTGCCAACCGATTCCGATACCCGGAGGTACCAGAAGCGCCGGTCGAACAGCCAGGGCCCGCCCGGGTGGATGACCAGGCTGTCAACATCGGGCGGCAGGCAGGCATTGCGCAGGTAGCCGGTTTCCAGGTCGGGCGAGAAGGTGTAGCGGTAGTCCTCGTGAAACGGATTGACCACCGTCACGTAAGCGATTTCGGTGGCGTCTTTGAACAGTTCCTGGTACCAGCGAAAGCCGGCGCCGACCGACATGTTTCTCCACATCAGCTGGCGGGGGACGGTCAGCTTCAGGTCAATGCCCCAGGGCTCGCGGGCTCCCGCCATCACGCGCCCTTCCAAGCGGATGTTCCGTCCAAGGAAGTTCCTGTCGGCCAGGCCCGCCCTGATCGTCCCCTCGAGGGGGAATTCAAGGTTTCCGCTCAGGATCGGGGTGATCGTGAGCCCGTCGCGGGCAACCAGCACCAGGGCCGTGCGGTTGCCGGGGAGGGTGTCCCAGCGGTAATCCACCGAAGCGAAATTCTGGAGGTTCCAGATCTTCTTCAGCGAAAGGGAGAGGTTTTCCGGGGTGACGGTATCGCCGGCGGCAAACTCCAGTTCGGCCAGGATGATCGGGTCGCGCGTGCGCCAGTTGCGCTCGATGACGACCGTATCGGCCCGCCGGGGCGGGAAATCCTTCACCGGCACCAGCTGGGCCGGGCAGGCCAGGGGCACCAGCAGCAACGCCGGCAGGAACCGCAAGTGTTTCACCCATTTATTCAAGATATTCAAAGGTAAATGAATCAGAATAAATACTTCTTCACTACTTTTATACTGCTCAAACTATACAACCATGGAAATCATCAATCCTTCAGGCACGCAGGCCTGCCCCTCCTGCGGCCACCAGAACGACTAAAAAGCTTTTTTCTGCTCCCGGTGCGGCGCGGTGATCGGCAGCCAGGCAGGCCGCGGCCGGCGGTCCACATTGGAAGGCTATCGCGGAGAGGATGACAGGCCCCGCAGCGACATGATGCCTCTCTTTTCCCTCCTCATCACCCTGTTCGGATTCTTTCTCATCGGGCCGTTCGCCCCGATCATCGGCGTGATCATGGCCCATGTCAGCCTGCACCGCATGCGGCAATCGGGCAATTACCAGAACCGCGGGATGGCGGTCGCCGCCCTGGTGATCGGCTACGCGTGCCTGATCCTCGGGCTCGTGCTCATGACCCTGTTCGGGGTTTTCATCGGGCTGTCTCTGTTCCACGAGGGGGTTCCGTCCTGGAGGTGCTTTTAGGGCACCGGGGCGTATCAGATGATGATCCTTCTCAGTTCGCGTGAGAAGGTTTTCCTGAGCTCTTCGTAATGGCGCCGCTCTTCAAGCAGCCCGGTGATGAGATGCTCCTCGTCTTCCGATCCCTGTAGGTCGCGTATCTGTTCGTCGAGCGCGGAGATCATCTGCTTGACTTTCTTGCTGCGGTAGGAAGCCAGCGTTTCCGGGGCGATCTCCTTGAGCATCTGTTCCTCCGTGCGGACAAAAGCGCCGCTCCGTTCGTGGATCTTGCTGATCTGATGCCCGGGGGTGAGCAGGTCGACCGCCAGTCGGCTGATCTCCGGATCGGGGTGGTTAATGAAGAAGGACTGCAGGTTGATGCCTTCCCGTCCCCAGACCGACTGGAATTCCCTGAACATTTTGGCATAGAGCGGATTTTCGGGCACCAGGTTATCCGTTTCCATCTCCTGGAGGAAGAATTCCGCCACGGTGACCGTATGCGTTTCGCCCCGTTTTTCTCCCGCCAGTTCGTAGACCTTTTTATCGGGATAATTGATCATCAGATGAAGGATCTCGCGCTCCTCGGTTTCAAACAGGGCCGCGCCCCGGGCCGGTTCCGGCACCTGGGGCACCTGCCGGGGCGCCGCGAAGCGCGGTTCGGAGGGCTGGATCCCCCCGCCCCTTTTCTGCTCCCACTGCTTGCGTTTCATCCGGGCGGCCTCGGTGAAGAGGACCTGTTCCTCCACACCCAGCATCCGGCTGCACTCCTGGAGGTAAACGGTCCGTTCGATCCGGTCGGGTATCATGGCCACCGAACGAACCACCTCCTGGATGAGCTGGGCACGCCTGACCGGGTCCTTCCCCGATTCGTCGAGCAGCAGGCGGGTCTTGAAAGTGATGAAATCGGTCTCGTTTGTCTTCAGGTATTCGATCAGTTCGGTCGAGCTATGGGAACGGGCGTAGGAATCGGGATCCTCCTTGTCAGGCAGCGGCACCACGCGGACGTGCATCCCCTGCTCGAGCACCATGTCGATGCCCCGGAGGGAAGCCTTGATGCCCGCGGGGTCACCGTCATAGAGGATGGTGATATTGGTCGTAAACCTCCTGATGAGGCGGATCTGGTCCTCGGTGAGGGAGGTTCCCGAGCTGGCGACGACATTCCCGACTCCGGCCTGGTGCATGGAGAGCACGTCGGTATAGCCTTCCACGAGGATGCATTTGTCTTCCTTCACGATGGAGTTACGGGCATGGTAGATCCCGTAGAGGGTGGCCGATTTATGGTAGATGTCGGATTCGGGCGAGTTGATGTACTTGGCGGCCTGGGCGTCGCTCCGGAGGATGCGCCCGCCGAAGCCGATGACCCGGCCCGAGAGGCTGTGGATGGGGAACATCACCCGGCCGGAGAAGCGGTCGGCCAGCCGGTCGGTCCGTTCGACGCCCAGGCCGGTCTTGAGAAGGAACTCATCCTTGTAGCCACTCTTGCGGGCTTCCGAGACGAACGCGTCGCGCTGCTCGGGCGAGTAGCCGAGCTGGAACCGGTCGATGATCTCGCGCCGGAGCCCGCGTTCCTTGAAATAGCTCAGCCCGACGTTCACGCCCTCATCGGTTTCGAGGAGCATCCGGATGAAATATTTCCGGGCAAACTCGTTGAGGATCATCATGGACTCCCGGTCGTTCTTTTGCTGCAGCTCCTCGGCCGACTCCTCGGTTTCGACGATATCGATATGATATTTTTTCGCCAGCCAGCGAAGGGCTTCGGGATAGCTGAGGTGCTCGTGCTCCATCAGGAAGTTGACCGCGTTGCCGCCCTTCCCGCATCCGAAGCACTTGTAGATGCCCCGCGAAGGCGACACGTTAAAGGAGGGCGTTTTCTCGTTGTGGAACGGGCAGAGCCCGACGAAGTTCGACCCGCGTTTGCGGATGTGCACGAAATCGCTCACCACCTCCGTGATCTCGGCGGCCTGGATGATGCGCTCGATGGTGGCGTGGTCGATCATGGCACTAAGGTAGCAAAAAAAGACGGGAGACGGGAGACGGGAGACGGGAGACAAGAGACTAAGAGGCTAAGAGACTAAGAGATTAGAGACCAAGAGATCGGAGCGCAGCGAAGATCCCGATTTACCGGGACTGAGAGATGGGGAGATTATTAGTATTATTTTAGTGAGCGGAGGGAAGCGGTGATGAAACGTTTGGTGGTTTTAACCGGTGCGGGCATGAGCGCCGAGAGCGGGTTGAAGACTTTCCGGGAAATGGGAGGTTTATGGGAGGAGTATGCGGTAGCTGACGTGGCCACTCCGGAAGCCTGGGAGCGGGATCCGAAGCTGGTGTTACGGTTCTATAACGAGCGGCGGAAAGCGCTGTTCGATGCCCGGCCGAATGCCGGGCACCTTGAATTGGCTGATCTGGAAAAAACTTTCGATGTCAGGATCATCACGCAGAATGTGGACGACCTGCACGAACGGGCCGGAAGCTCCCATGTGTTGCACCTGCACGGAGAGCTTAAAAAAGCCAGGTCAACCGTTTATCCTTTCCAGATTTACGATCTGCCGGGATGGGAACTGAACTGGGGCGACACCTGCGAGAAAGGATCGCAGTTGAGGCCGCACATCGTCTGGTTCGGTGAGCCGGTTCCGATGCTCGAAAAGGCCATCGGGGAAGTGGAGCATGCAGACCTTTTCGTGATCATCGGCACCAGCATGCAAGTGTATCCCGCTGCCGGGCTGATAGATTATGTACCGCAAAAGGCGCCGGTCTACCTGATCGACCCCAACGAGACCGCCCTGGGTTATAACCGAAGGGTGACATTTATCCGGATGAAGGCCTCGGAAGGGGTGAAGGAGCTGGCACGGATCGTGAAGGGTGATTGGGTACTCGATCAATAGTTTTTGTGACTCATGAATATTCTTGACATTTCTTCAACTCTTGGTCTATTACCCTCCTGTCTATATTCACCATATCACAAAATTCAGGTGACGGGTAAATCTGCCTTCGGACAGGGAATCCAACGATAGCTGGTCAAGCAGATAACCAGCATTTTCCGACCTTGATATCAGTGAGAACAAACCAATTCCTCCAGCTATATTGCTAACAGGAAGCCCCAAACGGTCGGAGGTAATTTCAAAGGATTCCATGTAGTCCCTGAATGATTCGGAAGCCGATGCTACAATAATATCGAAAGAATCGAATTTCCTGTAAATCACACCGACTTTATTGGGTAAAGCCTGGGCTAAAAGGCTCAAGAAAGAGTCACCATTCAGGATTTGAATCAAAGTTGAGGTTTCCTGATTGGCTTCCATGATCTTACCATCATGATTAAAGGATACCCGGGCTGAGACAGCCTCACTGCCCTGTTCGCAGAATTCAAGGTAATTGAACCTAATCGACACCTCGTAGGAAGTATAACCGTATTTATCCTCCCATTTTATCTGAATCGGTTCACCGTGATATAGATTCATCCGAGTATGGTGGCTAGGTGCAGGCAAAAGGATTTCAGGAGGGGTGTAATAGATCTGGCTGGCAGAACAAAAAACCTGGATGCCGGGAATGTTTACAATTAGCCTGACTGTGTAACCATCCGATACATAGTTCCGGAGACTACCGTTGAGGCAATACAGCAAGTTGGGTGATTCTATAAAAATGCCAGGCTTCTTACCGGGTCCGATCATTGGAATAAATGAGGCATACTTTACTGGCCATCCCAAGTCGGATACGACCTCGATGTAAACTTCGGCATTGTCAAAGTATAGTAGGGATGCATCCCTGGCCATAACTGATGCAGATTCCTTGCCGCTGAAGGATCGGGTCAGGTTCACATAATGCATGGTATCATCCGGATTGATCAAGGCATAAACTACCGGCAAGGACTCACCTGTAGTGTTGACATCCAGCTGATCGACGCAACCGGGGAGCACGACTGCCAAACCTGGCAATAAAAGAAGACCTGCGATAATAAACCGGTTACTCATCCTTGATGCATCTTACGTAGAAAGCATAATCCTTGGCCTGGACGGATCTTTGGATGCCACCGGAAAAGCGTCTTACCGTACGGACCCACACACAGCTTCCGGATTGAGTTGAACTCCAGAAGCCGGTTTCCGCATCCAATCCAAAGAAGCCCTGATTTGCTGTCAGCAAGCCAAACAGGCCTGCTTCGAATCCTGACTGTCCATCGGTTTTAAGATAGGTACCTGCCGGATCGCCACGATCCGGCGAAACGGATTCCAGCATATCTGGAAGGAGCCCTAATGCGGATTCAAGTTCCATCCATTCTGAATCGCCGGGTATATGCCAACCCTCCGGGCAAACACCTTTTGCGGGCTCAGTGGAATCATAGTTAACTGCTTCAGGCCAGCAGTATAATCCTCCGTAGAGCTTCCGGTTTGAAGATTGATCCTGATAGACAAACATCTCTGGTATATTGTTATCACTGGGAAAACCGCCGCTGCTTTTTAATTCACCATAATCCAGATTTTCGGCCATCCACCAACGGTTCCCGATCAGAACGATAGGATACTCATGGTTGTTCCGGGGGTCCAACAGACAGGAATACAAATTGGCTGTATTGATTACCTGAATCGTTTTACTTGCTTTTGCGGATGCGGAATCGGTATCGATGACCTCCATGGTGATGGTTGATTGTCCGGGTAAATCGAATACATGTGAACAGGTTACAGAAGAACCGAAATCCGTATCCCAGATCCCATCCGAATTAAAATCCCACCGAAAACGAAGAAAATCGATATGATCTTCATAATCCCATGATAATGAACCATCCAGCACAACTGATCCTGAAAGGCTGGTTTTTTTCATCGATAGTTTGAGATAGGGAAGAGGTGTTTCGTTTTCGTCATTGACAACGACCAGGTTTTGTAAGATAACTGATTTTCCCAAGGGGTCGATGGCTTCAGCCCTGACCGTATAAATGCCGGCTACCATGTACTTCCAGATAATTTCACGGTCATAATTAAAATCAGTTTCCCATTCACCGTCGCCGTTTAGGTCCCATCGGAATTTTAATGAGTATACCGGATTCTCAGCATCGGAACAACTTTCAGCGGTAAATAGAAAATGAGTATGAAGCGTACCCTCCTGCGGTGTCACAGCAAGTTGACATACAGGTGGCTGGTTCTTTTCACAACCGGTTGCAAACGAAACCAGCAAAAGAAACCAGAATATTTTAGACCTGATCATTTGCATACATACTTGAAACCAAGTACAGGTAAAACCGGAAGTTGATATTGAATCCGATAATTGGAGACATCAAAATAAAACAGATTATGCCGGTTATACGTGTTGTACAAACTGAAGCTTAACTCCATGAAGCCATGTCGTTTGACCGGAACAGTGCGCTTCACAGTGAAATCAAGCCTGTGGTAAACGGGAAGTCGGGCCGAGTTTAGTTCCCCGAAGAGGAGACCATAGGTATAATACTCATTCAACACGTCATCTGCCCCATAATTCCCGAAATCGATCTTGCCGTAATAACTGGTCACGGGTGTATAAGGAAATCCCGTTCCCAGGCTGAACCGGGCATTCAGTTCCCAGGGGGAATTTGCCCGGCCCAGGTAGTAGCTGACCAGGAGGTTTACGTTATGCCTTCGGTCGTAGTGAGGGTAATAAAATTGCATTCCGTCGAACTTACTGACGAATGCCAGGGAATAACCCAACTGTGAGTAGAACTTCTGAGAGGAATACTTAATGAGCATATCGGTTCCATAAGCCCAGCCTTTCTCGGCGAGGAACGAAGCCGTGTAAATATCCGGCACTGATGAGTGTAATGTGTTCGTGGAAAAGCGTTTGTTTCTGTTATACGTAATGGTTTGCGGAAAATACTTAGTATAAAACTCACAATTAACCTGCAAGGATTCCACAGGTTCGGTATCTATGCCGGCAACCAGATGCCATGCTGTTTGAATACTGTTGTTTGCCTGATAAATACCGAAACTCTGAGCTATGGTTTGCGGCTCAAGAATAAAGCCGGTGAAGTAGTTGACCACATCCTGATCGGATTTGACGCTCACCAGGTTTTGCGAGTAATAGCCCAGGGCGCCCTTGAGCCTGAACTTATCGGTTACGTTGATCTTACAGCCCAGCCGAGGTTCGGGGATCATAATCCCGGCAGTGGCATAGTAAGATCCACGTATGCCGATTTCAAGAATGATCCGCCGCATCATCAATTGGTACTTGAGGTAAACCGCCATGTCGGTGGTGTACATGTCTTCCTCAAGAGTATACCCGTAAAGGTTCTCATAATCGAGAAAGGAACTCATACCCATGGTCTCCAATCCTATTTTCAGCTCGCTGGGACCGAAAAAATTTATCGATTCAATTAAAAACCTGAACGATTCAATCTGGCTGGACCGGGCAGGCAAGTCGCTCTCCTGCCAGTTGATTTCATAGGATGAGTAGTTCAGGGCTGATCGGATCAACCCGTCGGAATGATTGGGCACAATGACCACGTTGCAGCCCAGCCCGTAATTAGTCCAATTATACGCAAGGGCAGTGTCTAAACTAACCTGGTCGGAGAATCTGAAGCCTGTAAAACTGATCTTGCTGCCGTTTGAACCCGATTTGGTCAGTTTTCCGAACAGGTCGGTGAATCCGTAAGGCAAACCCGTGCTTCCCGTATATGGATAAATGACGGGCGCAATAGATCTGATCAGGCTGGTTTTACCCGAAAATAGAAATGTTGAGTTTTTAAAGAAACCGTTTTTACTGAGCGGTCCCTCTATCTCCCCGTTCAGACCCAGCGTGCTCAGGGAGATTTTCCCCGATATTCTGGTGAGGCTCCCGTCACGCGTTTTTGTATCCATAACTGATGAGATCCTTCCTCCCAGGTCGGAGGGAAAGCCTCCGGAGTAAACCGATACCGACTGCAGTATATCGGAATCGACCACCGAAAAGAGGCTCAGTGAGTGGAAAGGATTGTACACCGGAATACCGTCCAGCAAAAAGCTGTTCTGGACTTCGGATCCTCCACGGATATATAATTGCCCTCCCTGTTCACCACTGTGGACAAAGCCGGGAAGTGTTTGCAGATACTGGGACAGATCAGGCTCGGCCCCAATCTGCGGTATCCTCTTCAATTCCCTGGGAGTAACCTGTTGCAGGGAAACCTGAACCTGGGATTTCTTCTGGTTTCCGGCAGCACTGACTACCACTTCGTTGATCGTTTTGACGGAGGGTCTTAGATAGACACTGAGGGTTCTGATTTCTCCGGGCTGCAAATCCAGTCTGACTGTATCGGACGTCAAACCCACTAAGCTTAAAACCAATGTGTACGGTCCGGATTCGAGCCGGGAAAAATGGAAATATCCGTTCTCATCCGTGGCCATCCCAAGGGTTGTGCCGATGACCTGGACGTTGCATAAAAAGAGGGATTCCCCGGTTACTTTTGCGTAAACATTCCCCCGGATAGTACTAACCTGGCCCAAAACTTTGCTGTTTATCAGCAATGAAATCAGAAGTACCGGCCAAAGAACTGACAGAATCCGGATGAAGCGCAGTTTATTCATACCAGGAAACGGCTTGAAAATTCAGATGTTTGACGTACTTGTTTTTTGAAAGAGCAACATACCAGTAAGGCAACATATAGATTGATCCGAGTGATTTCCAGTGAACCGAAGAAAAGATTCCTTTCCCGCCATTGATATTGGTGATCGGCTGAGCGGCCTGATATTTCAGATCCGAACTGTACAGGGTGTTCTGATAGTCAAAGAGCACTTCATCGCCCAAAATCAATCGAAAATCATACGGTTTTTCCCTGGCATAACGCTTGACACCGGGCATGGATTCGATGCTGTTACCGATATATTGCATAACATCAGGACGGTCGAGACTCAAAAGTTTAGTCGCTCCAGCTGCTTTTGATTCGTTGGTAAGTGTATGTTTGAAAAGGGGTATCCGGCGGTAGACGGTGTCAGTATCCGTTACTTCCACAAAGCTGAAGAACATCTCGGTCTGATAAAAGTAAACAGAATCGAGACTTTGTACGGTAACGCTCGAATAAGTATTATCGATTTGATAACGAAGGTCATCAGCGGCAATGGTGTAACAGGAAGCGGTGATGGTTTTGCCGGTTGCGTGATTGATGACAAAGAGACGGTATTTGAATCCGGGATCAATTATCCGGGTTGATGAATAAATGGTATTCTTTCCTGTTGCAGACAATCCCTGATCGATACCGGCAAAAGGATCGGGAAAAAATTGGATTGGATGGTCGATTCTTCCTTTTTCGTTCCATTTTTCGACCCATACTTCCAGCGGTTCTTCGAAACCTGCCAGGTCGGGATCACAGATGACACTGTCGAGTAATTCTCCATCGGAATTCAATACCGAACGCGTTATTCTGACATATTGCACCGAATCCTGCGGATTCAGGAGCCCATACACGATCACCTCCTCCTGATATGCCTTGTTGATCTCGAAATCAGGCTGGCAGCCGGGCAAAAATACGCCGCAGATCAGGTTTAGAAGGAAAGCCTTTCGTACACCAGACCTTAAAAAGTTTGTCCATATACAGTTCTGTTTAACCATGCTAAATAGAGGTCCTGTTAATAAATGCCTTAACAAATGTCTCAACTTTATCCAGATCCTCCTTTAAAGGAATGCAACAATTGCATAAACGATAATCTTTATCCATCACAGCAAGGAATGGTGAACCGGCTGAACATGCAGGAATATTTAGGTCAGAATCTTTTAGGTTGACCAACGATGTTTCCAGATGTATTTCTTTGAAATATACAATGATACTTCTAAAGTTCATGAAGGAGCAAACCACTATCAGGTCATTGCTGCAAATGGCAGGATACTTAGTCCTTAGTAAATCCAAAATATCGCCATAACAAGCACTGCAATGGGTTTGCTCGAGATACAATATGATCTTCTCCTGGCCATTATACAAGTCCCTCATGAAGCAACTGTTTCCAAGAGGGTCCTCAAAAGCCAGTGACCCGTACAATTGAAATCCATTGGTCAAATATTCCAGGTATTGAAAACTATTGCGCAGGGTGTCTTTTGTTTTAATTTCTTTTAAAGTAGCTGTGTAGGCTTTATCTTTATTCTTCCATGCTGTGCGGGAAGAAAGGTATTGATATAAACATAATCCTGTCGTTACTAACAGGACAAGAATAATCATGTTACAGATTCTATTCTTCATTTGATTTGACATGAAGAAAAATAAGTATTGGGTTGTCAATGATGCCTTTGTTCATTATTTGGTGGATTATAGTATCCGATTGCATCCTGTCTATAATGTGAAGAGAATCAGTTGGTGTTTCAATGAACTTTTTGGCTGACATTACGGTTACAACCTGACACAACAAACTATCATTCAACCTAAATGCAGGCCAAATCGGATAGCCGAAGGGATCCGGATTCTGAAATCCATAAACGTGCACATAGGGATTATTGACCGGTTCCAGCAAAATCAAATTACTATTTGATTTGTCGTAAACGTAATTAAAAAAAAGTCTGTTGATTATGGCATCAATAAAGAGGTATTGATTGGTTTCGATGAAATTCGCTATTTCAAAAGTGGTTTTGTCCGAATCGATAGGCGGCCCTGCTAACATTTCTTTTATTCGGACTCTTTTTTCATCGATGGTATAAACAATATTATTGTCAGCGGTAAAAAGGAACAAGGAATCATCCTGTTTGTAAAAAGTATGATATTTTATTGGAATATATCCACCGTTCGTAATAACATTGATTTTATCTCTAAAATGGAAGGATGATTGATATAACCCGAAAGTATCAATAATTCTGACTAAGAAATTCTTACCAGATTTTAAACAAGGCCTGAAAACGCAAATATTATCTTCTAAAAATGTCAGGCTAGTCGGATAATCCCTGGCAGGTAATTGTAAAAGGATTTTTCCAGCTAAATTATATATACCAATTTCTTGACTTAAATTATCCAGGATGATAATCCGGTCATTATCAAACTGAGCGGCACTCTGAATTTCCCGAGGAAAGATCTTTCTCGTCCTATCTGCCTGGATGACTGATATAAAATCACCATGGTTGTTAAAAACGAAAACCCTGTTCAGTCTACGGTCATGAATAACTATGTGATTATTAATAAAAAAAACAGATTTAATTTGAGAAAGTAATGATATATCGGAAGTTTGCAGAAATACATAATGAATGCTGTCAAAGAACTGATCATAGCTGATAACCACCGGTTGAAGTGTGTCAGAAAGCGAAAGAGTGGAATACACCTTTTCCGTATTGCTTGTTTTGCATTGCTGAAAAGCAAAAACTAATAAAAACAGAAATGTAAAATCAAGGACGATCACAAAGATATTTGTTAATCTTTTACACATCTCAATGCAGTAGAAGTAGTATTATGAATAACCATGGTCGTATCATAAAAGACATAATGATCTCCTAAATCGCAGATTAAGAAGCCAAAAGTGGGATCCTTAGGAATCGGGATATGTATGTTAATTACATAGAATAGCTTGACGAGAGTGTTGCACCGAGTTAAGAATCGCTTTTTTGTAGACCAACAAGAACCAGTCACATCAAGTCCGTCGAAATATGCTGTATATGGTGGATCTCGAGGAGCAGTACTGTGGTGACCTGAAAACTGAAGGTTGAAACCTGATAATCCGTCGGGGCCGTAATAGTCGACCACAAACTGCAGGGGAGCCATTATGTTTATGGATTGCCAATCGCTGAGCGTGGGCACTCTCCAACCTTCGGGACAGATACCTCGGTTGATCGTGTCATAGGTATAGTTCATCATTTCCTCCCAACTATACATTCCTCCGCAGACCGGGACATGCGACGGATCGTTGTCATAGGCGTAATACTCGACCACTCCATTGTTGGTCTGAGGTTCGCTGCTGTGGATCCGGATTCCATAACGAAGGTTTTCAGACATCCACCATTTTCCGCCCAGTTTCACAGTACGGTAATGTTGCTGGTCGCGGGAATCAACAAAAACGGAATCCGGGACCGGCTCGTAGAGGTAGATCGAATCCGATACCGTGTCTGTCAAATCATCTTGATCCTGTACTTCTAAGCGGATTCGGGCAGTGCCTGTTTCGGTAAAAATGTGATTGATAATTCTATCGGTGCTAAAATTGGAATCCCACTGACCGTCAGAGTTGAAATCCCACCTGCATTTCAATGTCATCGGGTCTCCATCGGGATCATTGGATTCTGTAGCATCGAAAGTGAATACCCTTCCCGTAAAACCCATGTGTGTACTGACATCAAACTGCGCAATCGGAGAGATTGTCTCTTTTTTACAAGATGACAATAAGGGCACAAGTAATAACAAATTGATATATACTAAAAAAAGAGATTTTATTAAGTTATCGTGTCTTTGCATATAGCAATAAATACAATAGTATAAAGATACGGAGCTTCCTAAATTAAATTAAGCCCAAGGGGAAACGAATTGTTCCCCTTGGGCTTAATTCTTATCTTGACAAGGCCGGATCAGGTAATGTGTCTGGTATCGGACCCAGAAGACACATCCAAGGTCTTTCAAGTACATCACAATACCATACAGTACACGTTGATCCTTGTTGAGCAATAAACACACAATCAATCTCTGGTCCTAAACAGGTCCATTTACCTTCGGCTAGTTGCCAGCAATATGTACCTTCAACCGGTTTGTACCAGCTATCATAATACCCACCATACATCAAGCAGGTTGGTTCGGATTTTGACGGGGTTGAGACCGTAAACGCCAAGGCAAGAAAACCAAGCATGCATATCAGTGGAAACTTGGTCTTTGTAAAATTAATAAAATTAATCATATTAAAAATATTTAAATCTATCCTACTCTATTCAGGCTTTTCGGAATGCGCCTTGCAGCAACCGGGTGATCGGTCCAGGATAGCTGCATCTAAACAAAGAACTTGTTCATTGTTGATATCTAAGTTATGATGATAAAGAAGGCGGTTGTGCCGTACATGTACGGTATTTTATTAAAAATGAAGGTTTTTATTAATTGATTGATCTGTAGATGTTTACCCCCCCCCATTTATACAAGAAAGAATTCCTTCTTACCGTAAATTCACGGCAAAATCACTTTTTTTTGGTTGTTCGAAGTGAGGTTTTTAACTTTGAATAGCTATCGTTCCCCATAACGACCAAACAAACTGATTATGAACACTAAAAATCAAATCAGCCTGATCTGTCAGTTTCTTAAAACCTGGCGAAGTTCCAGGCATATCTCCCAGGAATCGGTTCGCCACATTACCGGCATCGATGTCAGCAATTATGAGAATGGTAGGAGTGAGCCGGGTTTCCATAACTTGCAGGTGTTGTGCGATTTTTATGGAATTTCACTTAAGTGGTTGATCCAGATCACAGAAGAAACCGACTCCGGGTTGGTAAGTCTGAAAGAGTACCTGCAAAAAGCCATGACTCGTGAATAGTGACTCGTGACAAGTGACAGGGTATCAGCTCTATGGTATCAGATACGGGATTCTGGATATCAGATATATCCAGCATCATCTGCCAATCTATGGTCTCTTGTCTCTAGTCTCTTGGTCTCTTGGTCTCTTGGTTTCTAGTCTCTCGTCTTCCGTCTCCCTCACCGTAAACCTCCCCACTTTCCACAGCACTTTCTCTCCTGTGAATTTCCAGTAATAGAGCCCCGGGGTGAGATCGATTATCAGGCTGAAAGGGCTGTCGCCGAGTTTTTCCCATGCGGTCCGCGGGAATCCCTGGTTATCGAGGATGGTGAATGAATGGGATTGGCCCGGCTCGGGTGACCAGGTGATCCGAAGGGTGTCGCCCGGATGGAAGATCCTGTCGTTTGAAGGGCCTTCCGGCAACGGGTTACCGGCTTCGCGGAAAGTGGCGCTCACCAGGCTTTCCAGGTCCGGATCGGGGATGAAAGCCTGGGCATAGACGAAAATGTCGAGGGTGGTATCCATAACCACCTGGGTATCCTGGGGGGTTGAAACGATCGTTGGCGCACTTTCGGGGTGTTTATCCCGGAAGAGCTGGATGATCCAGGCAAGGAGGACGACGGCGGCGAGGGAGGCGATGAGGCGGAGGATGCGCGACGCGTGATTCGTGACTCGTGACTCGTGATTCGTGACTCGGGACTCGGGGATATCATCGAGCAGGTCGGTGAGGGCCATGATCTCGGCGCGGCAATGCCCGCAATTTTCAACGTGGATGCGGAGCTCGTCCGGCAGGTCGTCGCGCTGGTGACGGAGGTACTCGGCGTAAACGGCCAGGCCGTTCTCGTCGAGGTGGTTCCCGGCATCCGGGCCGTCATGATATGTTTTTTGTTCTTTCATCCCGGTATATAGATGCGATCCTCAGCCGACAATGGAGAGAAGTTAGGCATTATTTTTTTCATTTTCCGTTTTCTCGATCAGAATGAGCAGGGTGTCAAGGGTATAAGCCGATCTCGGGGGATTGCCGTTCATGAGCCTGATGATCTCCTCGATACGGCTGGTGAACCATTTTCGGATGGCGTCGGGGGTGCGGTTGCGGGTGTCGAGGCGGGCCAGGGCCTCGCTCAGGATGGCCAGTTTCTCCTTTCTTTTCTTTCGGCGCGCCCCGTCGAGGATCCGGATCAGTTGTTTCCGGACAGCCGGGCCGGGATCTTTTTCAAAGCGGCCCAGTTCTTCGGGCCTGATGCTGGCATCGGCCAGGACGCGGAGGGTCAGCCAGATGGCGGGCTCATCGCGGCCGAAGAGCCGGATGGCGCGCCGGAGCCGCTCGAGTTCCTCGCCGAAAAGGAGCCGGTCGGTGATGCTGTCGGGTTCGGTCTGTTCAAAAATATCCGGCTGGGGTTCCGTGATCACGCGGGCTTTCCTGAACTCCTCGAGGCAGAGGTTCCGGATGACCACGGAGAAATAGGTGCGGAAGCGGCACTTGTAATTATATCTCTCGCAGATCCTGGGGAGCCGCTCGACCAGCTTGCGGTTCACCTCCTGGACCAGGTCGGGCATGTCGCGCCTGGGAAGGTAGCCCTGGTAGGCGAGGCTCTTGACGATAACGCGGATGACGGGCTGATATTCCAGCAGGAGTTTCCGGGGATTTTCCCGGAGGAGTTTGATATCGTGCTCGTTTTGCAGCACCCGGGCTAATCTACCGCATCGAACAGGTATGAATTATTGGCCCGGAGCCTGGCATCGGCCCCGAGAGTGTACCGCGATTCGGTCTCCTGTTCCGGGAACATATCCTGCTGGACGGCCCGGTTCCGGCGCTTGTAAGCCGGTATCCGCTCCAGGTCGTCGATGAGGTCCGGGTTGTTGAGTGCATGGTAATTGAACTGCTTCAGGCGTTCGATCTTGATGCGTTCTTCTTCCGGGTCCTTTGGGGCCGGGCGGGTGAACAGGATGGAAT
>CAZJNQ010000051.1:18828-20194 GCA_964547475.1 uncultured Porphyromonadaceae bacterium | reverse complement strand
TTCAATAAGTGTCGGCCAGGGAACGGAATTTCAATTCATTCTCCTGAAAGGTGCCGGCGTAACTTTTCGGCAGCCTGACGACTGCAGTGTCTCCGGGCAACAGATCGAAATAGTTATCAGAAAAGATGCCCGCACGCCCGTTATAGGTGATCATCAGGTTTTTAACCACCTTGTCAGCCGACACCCGGATGATCCAATCATGCCCGTCATCCTCAACTGCTTTGCTGATGATGGCTCGGGACAATTTCAGGTTTTTCGGCCTCACCGGATAGAAGAGGCTCCGGTGCACGGGCAATCCCTTTTCGATCCATGTGGCAGCAATTACCGCCTCATCGGCCGGTTGGCCATTTAACAGCTCACCAACCGGTTGGGTTGAAACAATCGTGTTGCCTGACGGGCCGATGACTGCCGGTTTGCTTTGCTCTGAAAGAAGCCTTCCGTCCAGGGAATATACCCTGATATTCAATGCGCCCCTGATCCGTTCCGGCCGGTCAGACACGATCCTGAATTCCAATGACTCACCGGAGCGGGTGATGATGGCAACAACCGGTCCGAATGCCTTGCGTGCGAAATAGTGAAGGGCCTTGTAATTCCGGTAATAGTCGGTCGATGACCAACTGGCTACCGGCCAGCAGTCGTTGAGCTGCCAATAGAGGCTGCCCATGCAGTAAGGCTTGTTCTTACGGTGAGCCTCGATGGCAGTCGTGATCCCTTCTGCCTGAAGCAGTTGGCTTACGTACAGGAAATCCTCGAAATCCTCCGGAACACGGTAATCCGTTTCCATATATTCCCGGATACGCAGGTTTCCGATCCCGCTTCTCTGGTGTGAGCTCATGACCGCTGATTCGATATCCCAATCGCCCGGGAGCGCATATTTCCTGACCGCATCGGGCTCCGGGAACGACTGGAACCCGTATTCACTCATGAACCGGCTGATGTAACGGTTGTAATCTGAAAAAGGATGCTTCTGATGCCATACCCCCCAGTAATGGTTATCCCCCGAACGGGTTTCATTCGTCGCCAACTTGCCCATCCCTGCGCTTGGCGACGAGTGCCAGTAGGGCACAAGCGGGTTCAGTTCAGCAACCTGGCCAGGGAGTATGTAATGAAATAACGTATCGTAGGTTTTCCAGATCATCTCCCGCTGCGACGGGGTATACAACTGCTTCCATCCCCAGCCCATCTGCTCATCGTATTGGCCCCATGCGGCCTCGATCTCATTATTTCCGCACCACAGGGCCATGCAGGGATGATTCCTGAGACGGATAATGTTTTGCCGGGCTTCTTCGGTCACGCTGGCAAGGAATTCCCGGTTGCCCGGGTACATGGAGCAGGCAAACATGAAGTCCTGCCAGACCAGGATGCC
>CAZJNQ010000051.1:14709-18728 GCA_964547475.1 uncultured Porphyromonadaceae bacterium | reverse complement strand
GGCACAGAAAGCCAGGTCTGGCCGTCAGCTTTGATATCCAGGTTGACGGAAGCAGGCAGGTCCGCTATCATGTTGGCACAAACCTGAAGGTGTGCGTACTTTCGTGATAATGAAACAGTAGAAATGAAAACATCGGAAATCCTGAGGCCACTGTCGTATTCGATATACACCGGCCGCCAGATGCCGGTCGGAACCAGCCTTGGTCCCCAGTCCCAGCCGTAATGATAGCCCGCCTTGCGGGTGAAGATGCTGACCTGGTTGTTGCCGATCTGGCCAGCCTCCGACTGATCGTTGATAGCCGGCAGGCGCAGGCCGTACTCCGATTGTTTTTTCAGTCCTTCGATGACCGGCGACTGAAAAACCACCAGGAGATCATTGCTTATCTCTTTCAGGATATCCGAGATGTCCACTCTCCAGGACAGGAACATGTTATCAGCCCGGAGTATCTCTTTGCCATTCAGGAAAACGGTAGCATAGGTATCAAGTCCTTCGAAAACCAGGACGGCGTTCTTCATCCTGCTCCCGGCGGGATCAGCGTCGAAGGTTGTCCGGTAGCTCCAGCCGACTTTGTCTATCCACTGGACCGACCGTTCCTCGATGCCGAAAAAAGGATCCGGGATCTTCTTCAGGCGCATCAGGTCGGTATGCACGGTGCCGGGGACGGTTGCCTCCATCCACTCATTCAATCCCGATTGCGAGAATTGCCAGTTGTCCGCGAGGACCTGTCTGAAGGGTTGCCGGGCATGGCTCAGTTGGGTGCAGGCCATCAGCGCCAGGAAAAGGAATAACCGGGGCATGTTTTTTTTGCCTACAAGATCGACAATCTTTTGATTCCCTCTAAGCAAGCCCGGGTATTATGATAGGGACATTTCCAGAATCCTGCCAGGGAGTCATCCGGAAACCAGCGTCCTTCGGGATCTATTCTCCAGTACCACTCTCCGGTCAACGGATCCTTCAGTTCGGAAAGGATATAGTTCCACAACCGCCAGGAGGCCACGAGATACTGCGGATCCCGGTATTGTTCATAAGCATTGAGCAATCCCACCATGCCTTCGGCCTGAACCCACCAGTGCCGGTCGCGGTCATCGAGGCCGGTCAGGGGATCCGTTTCGTAACGCGCGGATCCGTCGGGAAGGAGGGCTTCATCCAGAAAAACCCGGCAAGCTTTCCGGATCCAGCCGGCTATCTTATCGGGATAAGGGAAATGTCCATCCTTGCAGGCCGACTCCTGGAGCAACCAGGTGCATTCGATATCATGCCCGAAGGAGACCAGGTTCCCGACCGGCGTCCAATTATCATCAAAGAACAGGTTCAAATGCCCGTCGGGCCGTAGAAAATGGTTTTCAAACAAACGGTGCAGGCGATCGATCGCCTGAATCACATCTGTGTCATGACTGATCCGGCAGAGGGATGTATAGGCTTCCAGGATATGCAAATGGGTGTTCAGGGAGAGCGGCTCGTTCAGGTCTTTTTTGCTCAGCCTGTAATCACCCAGAGGGCTCCAGTCCTCTGAATAGGCCTCCTTATAGCCTCCCGTGACCGGATCAAATCCCCGGTTTTCGACCAGTGCAAACAGGTCCCGGATCAGGCGATTCACAGCAGGATCCCCGGTGAGGGCAAAATATTCAGTCAAAGCGTAAATGACAAAGGCCTGGGCATAGGTCTGCTTCCGCGTCTGGCAGGGCTCGCCGCTGACAGTGACGGACCAGTAATATCCCCCGTTCCGGGTATCCAGAAAATGGTCCCGGATATAATTGAAGGACCGGTCAGCCAGCGGCCGGCAGGCCGGATCATGATGCCTGGACAGAGCGGAAAAAGCCCACAGGATCCTGGCGTTCAGCACGATTCCCTTGGCTCCTTTTTCATCTACCTGGCGAATGCTGTTCATTCCTGAAAGAAATCCCCCGTGCCGATCATCGATCATGGATTCCGACCAGAATCGCCGGATATCATTCAACTCCGATTTCAATTCTGCTATCCACCTAACAATCAAGGCTTGGTCCATATCAGGGTTTGTTCAGGTTTTTATCTATCAAATGGTTGATGTTCTGCACCGAGCCTGAGGAACAGCCCTCGTCCGGCGGGGTGTGGCTAACGTAATCGAGCATTCTTTCCAGCGTTGTGAGAGCAACATGCATCCGGGTATCCGAAGATGCATAGTAAATGAATAACCTGCCGTTGTCATCGGCAATCCAGCCGCTTGAAAACAGGACATTTGAGACGTCACCGATCCTTTCAGCACCTTCGGGAGCCATGAAGTAACCGGCAGGCTGGTAGAGGATCCTGGAAATATCGTCGAGGGCCGTCATGAAAACGTACAGGGTGTAACGCAGACCGGCTGCGGTATTGCGAACGCCATGAGCCAGGTGAAGCCAACCGGCCGGAGTCCGGATCGGGGCCGGCCCAAGCCCGTTTTTCAGCTCATAGACGGTATGGTACCTGCGAGGCTGAATCAATTGTTCGTCCCTGACCACCGGGTGGGTTATATCGGAAACAAAACCGAGACCTATTCCCCCTCCTGAGCCGACTTCTATGAACCCCGACTGGGGCCTGGTATAGAAGCAATACCTGCCCCCTACGAACTCCGGGTGAAGCACCACATTCCTTTGCTGTGAGGCATCCGTGATCAGGTCGGGCAGCCTTTCCCAACGATCCAGGTCCTTCGTTCTGACAATGGCGGCAGCGGCAACCGCCATGCTGGTGTCGCCCGGGGGAGCATCCGGGTCTTTTCTTTCGGCGCAGTAAATGCCGTAGATATAACCGTCCTGATGGGCAACCAGGCGCATGTCGTAAACATTAACCTCTTCCGGACTATTGGGCGGCAGGGTTATGGGCCTGGGGCGAAAACGGAAACCATCGATTCCATTTTCACTTTCTGCAATGGCAAAGAAAGATTTCCGGTCCCATCCTTCCACCCTGACCGCCAGGCAATATTTACCCCTGAACTTGAGGGCGCCGGCGTTGAAAACGGCATTGACGCCGATCCTCTGGAGCAGCAACGGATTGGTCGCCGGGTTCAGGTCGTACCGCCACTCCAAGGGTATGTGTCCGGGGACCAGGACCGGATACCTGAAACGCCAATAGAGGCTGTGGTTTTCAGAAACCGGTTTGTTTTTTCGCCTGATGAGCCGTTCATGTTCCCTCCGCAATCCGGCGAGACGACGGTTAAAATCATGTTTAGTGTTCATACTCGCTAAGATTATTCCACCAGGTTTTCTTAAGTATGATTGCTGTGACCGCAATGATGGCCAATGTGATCACCAGGGGCACCCCCTTCCGCAGGACCAGGTACAGCGGAGCCGCCACCAGGGCGGTCTGGGCGATGGTCCCCGTCACGACATTGAACATGTCACGCCGGAAATTCCTGTTCGGGCGGAAATCCGGATGTTCAGCCATGACCTGCTCCCTCACCGGTTTCCAGAAACCCCAGGGCTTGACATGGTAATAAAAGGCATTCAGGGTTTCGGCTTCCACAGGCCGCGTCAGCAGGGTTCCGGCTACGCAGCCGGAAATGGAAATGACCAGGATCAGGGGGAAGTACCAGAGACTGAGGGTATCAAAAATGTAGGGAAAGACCAGGGCAGGCACCAATCCGGCCACCATTCCCCAGAAAAAACCGTAACCGTTGAACCGCCACCAGTACCATTTCAGAATGTTGGATGCGACGTAACTGCCGAAAAGGGCAGAAACAATCCACTGAAGAATGGAATTGACATCCAGGGCGAACAGGCCGATCACCACACTCACGGTAACCACCAGCAATCCGGTGATATAGTTGGTGTTGCGGATCTTTTTATTGGAAGCCCCGGGGTTGATGTATTTCAGATAAATATCATTGACCACATAGGCCTGGGCTGCATTCAGGGTGCCTGCAAAGGTTCCCATGAAGGCTGCCAGCAAACCGGCCAGCAACAATCCCGTGAATCCGACAGGCGCAAATTCATTGATGGCCGAGGGAAGGACCTGTTCGAAATCGATCCGGCCGGCCACATTCAGATCGAGACGGTCAAAATAGAGCA
>CAZJNQ010000051.1:1824-14609 GCA_964547475.1 uncultured Porphyromonadaceae bacterium | reverse complement strand
CCGAAGAATGGACTCATCCAGCCATCCGGCACGTTCAGGGTGCCCCGGCCCAGGGCGGTCATCGCGATCACGGCAATGACGACAGCCGACACGGTCATGATGGCATACTGGAGCACATCGGCCCAGACAATGCCCGACATTCCGCCCAGGACCGAATAGAAGACGGCGAACAGGGTAAATATCAGGCCATAAAAATGGGGTATGAATTTTTCGGGTACATCGAACGGGAGATACTGGCTGAGCCACTCATAGGGTATGAAGATCTCCACGAATTTCCCTAAACCCACAAATCCGTATGCCAGAAAGCCCAGGCAACTGATGAGTGCAAAGACGACCACGATCGAATGCGACAGTTTTCCGGACGGGCCCTTGCCGAAACGGGTCCCGATCCATTCGGCTCCCGTCGCAACGTTCGACCGCCGTAACCAGGCCGAGAGGAATACCATCATGAAGATCTGGTTGAACACGGGCCACAGCCAGGGTATCCAGATGGATTTCATCCCATAGACAAACAGGATGGCGACCAGCCACATGGTGCCTGAAATATCGAACATGCCCGAAGCGTTTGACAGGCCCAGCATATACCAGGGCAGGCGGTTGCCGCCAAGCATGTAGTTCTTTTTGCTTTTTGCGGCCACCCGGGTGAGCAGGATGCCGATGACCACGGTCAATACCAGGTATATCCCGATGATGGACAGATCAATCGCGTTCAATTTCATAGATCACGGTTTACGGATTCAAGGCGGCCCATTCGCGGCCGAAAAGAGTTTCCGGGGCATTAAAGAATTTGATGAAATCAGGGGACGAAGGATGACCCGGGTAAGGAGCGTAATGATGAGTCGGGCGATCGTTCCGCCATAGTAGTACCCAGGCGGCACCCGATCCCTGCATGGCGGGCAGCAGCCGCCCGGTCCACCATTCCGGGTCCGGAATGGTCTCATACCCCGTTTCGGTCAGGGCAAAAGGCTTGCCATGTGCGGCTCCCACTTTTTCCAGCATCGCCAGCGATGTTTTTAGGGGTTCGGTATATCCTTCCAGGGTTCCGGAACGGTCATAAAAATCAAGCCCGATCATATCCACCCAATCATCACCGGGGTAACAGGCCAGGTATTGTTCCTCGTTTCCGACCTTGTCGGTGGAATACACAAAGATCAGGTTATTCAGTCCGTGAACCCCATAGAGGAGCCTGACAGTCTCTTTCCACAGTTTTTTGTATTCCCCTGGGGTGCGGTGGCCGGTTCCCCACCAGAACCATCCGCCGGACATTTCATGGAAAGGACGGAAAAAAACCGGTATGAGCTCACCGCGGTCATCCTTCAGGCCCTTCAGGAAGGCTGCCGCCTTGGCTACCCATGAAACATATTTGTTATGATATTCTCCGCCCGGAAGGATCTTGGCCACCGCCCTTGCGGTGTCCCAGGCATGCCCTCCCGAAACGGGGTTATCCAGGTGCCATGAAATGGTTATCAGGCCTCCCCGCATATGTGCTTCGCGGATCAGCCGGTTCATGAGGTTGAAGTCAACGGAATCCAGGTTGGCAGGGTGATCCAGTTCAATATGTCCGATATCGAAGCCATAAACCGCCGGATAATCCCCGCAAACATCGAAAATATCGCATCCTTGAGTGGAATCGGAATAATTCCATTTTACACCGTAGGACGTGGCATCTTGGTGAGCGACAAGAAACCGGCCGTCCAGGGTTTTCAATTTTTCCAGTGCGGCAGAGGCCTCTTTCGACAGGAATCTTTTTACCTCCTGGTTTTGATCCTGGTTTTTTACGGAACAACTGGCAGAAAGGATCAGCGCCACACTCAAAAAAAATGCTAAATATCTCATAAACAATGATTAACTGTCAAGCAGGTTTGAATATCAGAATACGATTTTAAAATTTTCAACCGTACCGGATGATTCCAGACGGACGATATAGATCCCTCCGGTATACCTGTTTATTCCTACGGAAACAGGTCCGGCCTGGTTGGGATAAAAGCCGCAGATCCTGCCCGACAGGTCGAAAATCCGGATGTCATAATGGCGACCGGGATCGTCCGGGGTAACCAGCAGGAACTGCCGGGGATAATCCGTATTAAGGTGGTAACCTGAGTAGTGCATGGGCTCCAGGCAGGAAAAGGATGGATCCGACCGGTCAGGCATTTCATCGCGGGTGAGAACATAATCGTGGTTCATGATCTTCTGCCAATGGCTCAGGGGATTGATGGCAGAGCTCCTTACGAAATCACCGGTCCAGGTCATGAACCAGGACCAGCCAGCCAGGTCGGACACGAGGTTGTCGGGATCAGGCATGACGCCGTTTTCACTCAGGGTGATCATCTTTTTCCCGGCAAAGGTTTCACGAAGCCGGTCAAACGTGAGCACCTGCGAACCATAATCCCCGTTCCGGGAATAGATATCCGCACCCAGAATATCGACATACCCGTCACCGGGATACCAGTCGAGGTTGTCGTCCTTTGCATCAGTCGTCCAAACCCAGATCAGGTTGTTGATCCCATGAACGAGGGTCAACCGGTCAAAGATCAGTTTCCAGAGGGCCTTGCAGGGTTCCGGACCCTTGGCGCCCCACCAGAACCATCCGCCCGAAGCTTCATGCAGCGGCCGGAAAAGCACCGGAACGCCCTCCTCCTGAAGTTCTTTCAGCCAGGGTGCAATCAGGTCGATATCGCTGACCACGGACTTGTATTCATTGGAAGAGGTATCGGCAATCCGGGAGACGTCGAAGGTGGTCCTGTCGGTATAGAACTCATCGGTCGTGCGGAGGGGATCGCGCCAGTGCCAGCAGATGGCCACCAAACCGCGGTTCGCATACCACGTGGCCGCTTCAGAGACCAGGTTGTTTTTATCGAACCAGTTCCAATTCCGTGTATGGTTGATCAGGTCAAGCCCAAGCAGGGCGGGATATTTTCCGGTATTGGTATTCAGCCATTCCGCCTCTTTCAATTCCTGAACCCCGGAGTGGATTTTTTTCCCGAACCGGCCCAGCAGGTAACGGTATTCTCTGAGGGCAACGTCGGCAGGCGCCGGGCTGACCAGGTTGTCGGACAGGTTGAAAGGCGTGTCAGGTATGGTGTTGACGACAATCCGGATATAATCGAACAGAAACCAGCCCCAGCTCTTGGAGATCACAACGGTGTTCTGTCCTTCTTTGAGCCGGACCTTGCCGAAGAGGACCTCGGTGAAGCGGTTGGCAATGTTCCTGAACTGAACTTCTGCGAGGTTGCCGTTCACCTCCACGATATTGATCTTGTCGCCATAGGGAGCGGCATAACCCAGGTAGAGATCATAGGAGTTCCGGGTGCCCAGGCTGAACCGGAAAGTGAGCTTGTCGGCATCCGATTCGAACCTGGCCACATAACCGGTTCCCGAGTAGCCCGTCTGACTGGTTTCCACCTGCAGGGTTCCCTCTCTCTGGGCGAGCTCAGCTTCGTACTTGGTACCCTGGCCGCTGGTGGTTCCGATGGCAGCTGCCAGGAGCAAGCATGCCATAAAAAAACGATCAGCTATTATCATGGCTTAAAAGTAGCTGGAAAAAAGAGGGGTTATCAATATTTCCGATACGATAACCCCTCGCTGTTTAACCCCTATGAAAAGAAACTCCTGCTGTTAATCCACCAGCTCGAAGCGCATATTGTCGACACAGATATTGACCTTGGAAGCGCCGCCATCGAAGGCCATGCCGAAATCAGCCGTAACCTTGGACATATCGGTCGGGGAATTGGGCCCCCAGCTCCATTGATCCTTGAAAGCGGTGATCGGAATGGTCACGGTGATCCAGCCGTCAGTCATATAGGAACCTGATTCAGCCCAGGGGGCCCACAGGTACCAGAAATCACCCTCATCCCCGTTGAACCGGAGCCTTAGTTGCCCTCCGGTCATCGGTTCGAGGATGTTGATGTCAAACTTGACGACATAGCTGGCCACATCGGTCCCGATCCGGTCGCCCGGGAAATTGTTTTTCCCGTTTCTCCAGAAGAGGCCGGTCCAGCCGCTGCAATCACGGTTGACACGATGGTAGTTGGTGCCATCGAGCGACAGGGCGGGATCATTTTCAGGTCCGCCGGCATCTCCCCACCAACTTCCCAGGTCGTCAAAATTGAAGAAGACAAGGGTAGGATCTTCAACGGGATCGACACCCGAGATCATGACTTCGGGAGATTCCGAGAACTCATTTTCGAAGGTCACGAATTTGATCTTGCCTTTCCCCTTGGTCACATTCAACGGCACAACCACTTCCAGCTTCGTGGCCGTCTTCTCCCCGAACATGGTCGCTTTCACCTCAACCGGGAAGATCACGTCGGTCAGCAAATCCAACTTTTCCCCGATGATCGTGATCATCTGGCCGGGTTTCATGCTGAGCGGCATGGAGGTGATGATCGGGACATTGGAGGCCAGAATGGTAAGGGATTGCGTGGAGGTGATCTCGGTACCGTTTGTCGTTACGAGTGTTATGGGTCCGGAGAGGGTACCGGAAGGCACTGTTACCACCAGTTCCGTTTCGTTCGTGTTGCTTACCGTGACTCGATTACCGCCGGTAAACACGACGGCGACCACCAGGTCCAGCTCGGTGCCCGTGATCGTCAGGGGGCTGTTTGCCTTCAGTTCCAGCGGAGACAGCGAAGTGATCGTCGGCATCAGGAGGCCCAGGTGGACCGAAGAAACCGATTTACCTGCGGCGGTCCCAAAGGTAACAGGGCCTTCCGTTGCGTCCAGCGGGACCGTTACCCGTATTTCCGTGGCCGTTCCCCCCAACAGCGCGCCTGTTTTACCACCGCCGAAAGTGGCCCTGGTGATCAGGTCAAGATCGCTCCCCGTAACCGTCAGGGTTTGTCCGTTTTCCACCGGATTGGGTGATATTCCCGCGATAACCGGCAGAGCCATTTGCAGTTCGGCTGTTGATTCAACTTCCACCTCGGAAGCGACCACGAGCTTGACCTTCCCGTCCTTTGCATCGGCCGGTACGGTCAGTTCGATCTTGCTCACCGTTTTTGAGACAAATTCGGTCACCTTTTTGCCTCCACCCAGAATCACATCGCGCACCAGATCCAGGTTGGTTCCCTGCAGCGTCAGAAGGGTTCCGGCCTTGACCGGATTGGGGCTCATCTGGGTGATATCCGGAAGAACAACCACCACCGATTCCTCTGATTCAATCTCAATGGGTTCGGCTTCGCCGTTCGACAGGACAATCTTCCCGGTCTGCGCATCAACCGGTATTCTTACCTGCAGTTGGGTTTTCGTCTGGGATTCAAATGAGGTGACGATTTTGTTTTTGGTAAAGGTCACCTCCTTGATCAGGTTCAAGTAGGTCCCGGCAATGGTTATCACCTCGCCCGGACGTGCCGTCATGGGTGTAATGGACTCAATGGCAATAGGCTCTGAGATTTTCAGAAGCGTTTTTGTCACGATGTCACCCTGAGGTGTTTTCAGGGTCACCTTGCCGTTGACGGTCGCTTCCGGAACGGTCACGACCAGGAGCCCGTATACACTGGACTTGAAAGTTGTAATCTCGATATTTTCGGGAAGAACAACCGCGGTAACCAGGTCCATGTTGTAGCCGATGAATTTAAGGTCACCGCCGCGGAGCACCGGGGAGGGGCCGAAACTGTTGAGGACTATGGTAGTGTCCTTTTCTTTTTGGCAGGATGTCATTAGCAATCCGAACACCATCAGGCAGACTGCCGAGAGTGCTAACCATCCTTTAACTTTATTAATCATGATTGCTAATGTTTAATTATTTGGATACAATTCTTACATTATCGATGCAAATGTGTACCGGACTCTTATCGGTACTTCCTGCTTCAAACGGCCCGAAAATCATCATGGTGATATTGGTCAGCTTGGACAGGTCCTGAATGCTGGCAGAGCCGATTTCGTCAGAAGTTCCGTCATCCTTGTTGAACTTGAATTCGGTCAGGGGTATGGAGACCGTAACCCATCCGTCGGTGATGTAAGGTCCGTTCTTCCACGGTTTCCAGCGGGCCAGCGCATTGCCCGCCATATCCCGTCCATGATCCTCGGCATAAGGGCCGAAGAAAATTTCCATCCTGACGTCTTTCCATTCGATCGGGACATTGATCTCAAACCGGAAGATCAGGTCGCTCACCAGTCCTTTGGCCACCGGGACATTGCCTTTGGCGCTCCGTGGCGCCCAGTACTGCATGGTCATTTCGTTGGTCCACATCCATTCCCCGACAGCGTTATGCTTGAAGTAGGCATAGCCGCCGTCACAGGGAGCGGGGCTGGGATTGGTGGAAGGATCAGCGATCGGAGCGGTCCAGGATTCATGCTTCCAGGTATCAAAATCCAACAGGATATTTGTGTTGTCGCGGAAGATGAACTTGGAATTGACCTTGCCAAAAGTGGTCTGCACCGTGATGGGTCCGGGGCCCGTGCCTTCCGGAACAATGACGTCGATATTCGTTTTGTCGAATGAAGCTATCGTGCCCTCGATGCCTCCCGGGAAGATGACTTTCGGGTCAAAGAAATAGTCGCCCGTCAGAACAACCGTTTCGCCGTCCGGTACATACTCGCATTTGATCCCGGTCAGCTGCGGACCCGGAACGTTGACTTTAAAATCATAGAGCAGCTCATCGCCATCCGCGAATACCAGCTTCATCTTGTCGGTGACCACGCTTGGAACGCTGCTGGGCACTCCCACTATGATGGTGGTGCTGGTTATGTAAGTCGGATTAAGCGTGGCTTGCTGGTCGTTGAACCAGATCTCCCTCACATCACCCAGGTTCTGGCCGATAATGGCAATCAGGTTGCCCATGTAAGCGCCGATCATCAGGGAGTCTGAGCGGTCGGGATCGGTAACCCTGACATAGAAGATCTCAGGGTCGCCGGCAACCTCCTTTTTGCAGGAATTTGTGGAAAGCCCGATGACCGCGATCAGGACAACCGTGAGGGTCATCAGGAACTTGTTATTCAGATATTTTTTCATCTCAGCAGTATTATTCAGTGTGATTACTTGAATTCATATTCCACGGCGGCTTCCAGGAGCAACGGATTCGCTACGGTCTCGGCTGCCGGGATGGGCAGGACCATCTGTGTTTCATAGACTACCACCGGTGCGTCGGGGGGCGTGAGTTCATAGCCTTCGAATGTGTTTTCATCCGGGGCGTTATCCGTGTAGATCCTCACATAGGTGTGACCTCTTTCCTGATCATTCAGGTAAGCCAGGGCTGCCTGGGGATCACGGTAATAATAACGCTTGATGTCGAACCAGAACAAGCTTTCCATGCCGAACTCAATCCGGCGTTCCTTAAGAATATCCATGAAAGTCAGGTTTGACTTGGCAGGCAGGTCGGCCCGGAGACGAAGGGCATTGAAGTACTGAAGAGCCGTTGCGTCGCTGGTTGTTGCCGATGCGCCCAGGGCTGCCTCGGCATAGATCAGGTAGACGTCTGCCAGCCTCAGGAAGTACTGGTTGATCGCCACGGCCTGGCCTGTGGATACTTTCCCGTTATTGTCATCGGCACTCCCGACAACATATTTTTTAATGTTGTTAAGCACGGGAGCCGCGCCTTCGAGAACCTTGTTCGGATCATCCGGATCGCGGTTGACGAGCTTGTACAGGTATCCGCCCGAAGATTTCCGGATTTCCGGATAGAAATCGTCTTTGGTCATGATTATGGCCTTTCGCCGCAGGTCCCCGTTTTCAACATCCTGAAGGAAGTCATAGGAGGCTCCTTTTGCTCCGCCCCAGCACTCGGAATTCCCGGTGATCTGGCTGCTGCGGGCCCAGTTGGCCTGGCGGCTGTTGCCGATCCCGTAACTTCCTTCGAGGAACTGGAAGGCAAACAGGCTTTCGGAATTGTTGTTGTTTTCGATCTTGAAGAGGTCGGCATAGTTCGTCATCAGGGAAGCCCCGCTGTTAACGATCACATCCTGGGCAAGTTCTTTGGCCTGGTTGAAGTATTCGGCCGATTTTGCATCACTCAGGTTCTGCGCCATGGTAACATACAGCTTGGCAAGCAACCCTTCGGCCGAATATTTGGTGACCCTGCCGGGAGCATCTGTCTCCGGAAGGTTATCGACCGCATACTGCAGGTCGCGCCGGATAAACTCGTACAGGCTGCCCTGGGTGTTTTTCCTCAGGAGGGTGTTATTGCTGGTCACCAGCTCCGTCGAATTCTCCACGATCGGCACTTCCTTAAAATACTCGGCCAGGATGTAATAAGCAGCCCCGCGCATGAAACGGGCCTCACCCAGTGCCGCGTCGATGACGGACTGGTCCACGTTGCCTTCGGCAGCGATGGGCATGTCATTGATGATCGAGTTGGAATACGAAACCACCCTGAACAGGCTCTTCCATCCTGCTGACAGATGGGCATTCCCGGCAGTATGGGAGAAATAGTAGTATTGGCCTTCCTGGTCCCAGGTGTAATACATGTTTCCGGCCATGACATCGCCCACCAGCCAGAAAAACTTGTCATTGAATCCAAACCAGGGATATCCGTACAGGGAAGCGGTGGCCGCCTTGACCTCCGCTTCGTTCCTGTAATAATTGTCGGCGGTCAGCCTGTCCTGAGGTGCAATGTCAAGGAAATCCTTGCCGCAGGAGCCCAGAATCAGGGTGAGAGCGATCATTGCATATTTTATTGTGTTTTTCATACGATTGCGTTTTTAATGGTTTGATCCCGGTTAAAATTCAACATCAAGTCCGAATGAAACCATTCTTGGCGTCGGATACCTTCCCATGTCGATGTTCTGCATCCGGGAATTCTGGTTGAAAGAACCGATTTCCGGATCATATCCCGAATAGTTGGTCAGGGTGAAGAGGTTCTGCCCGGTGATAAAAACCCGCAATCTTTCGATCTTGGCGAGCCGGGAGATGTTCTGCGGAACGGTATAGGAAAGGCTTATGTTCTGGATGCGCAGGTAGGAGCCATCCTCGATAAAGCGGTCCGACATGCGGTTGTTCCGGTTGTTATCGGTCGTTGTAGGCCTGGGCAGGGTGGCATCGGGATTGGCCAGGTAGACGTTGGCCGGATCCAGGTCGGAGCCTTCAGGATCCTTCAGGGCCACCCGGGCGCGGTCTGCCACGGTGGCGGCCTGGTTGCTGTAAATGCTCGTCATGCCCTCGATTACCACACGGGAGTAGTTCAGGACATCATACCCGTAAGCTCCGTTGAGATAGATCGAGAGATCGAAAGGTCCGTAGGTGAAGGAGTTATTCAACCCGAACGTGAATTTGGGGTTCGGATCCCCGATAACGGACTGGTCGTTGGTATTGATAACCCCGTCGCCATTCAGGTCCTTGAACTTGACGTCACCTACCCAAATGCCGGCATTTTTGTCAACCAGGTTTTTCCCGTTGGGATCTTCAGCGGTTATGCTGTTGGGATCCACGATCTGAACGGCATGGTTCAGGATATCTTCCTGATCGGTGAACAGCCCTTCCGTCTGGTAACCATAGAAAACGCCGAGCGGATAATTGATGCTGGTCATCGTTGCGGTCTGGAATTCACTGTACCAATAAAGGTTACCCCAGTAGACCCGGGTATCCGTGTCCAGTTCCGTCACGAGGTTCTTGTTCATGGTCAGGGTCAGGTCGGTGCTCCAGGTGAATTTCTCGCGCATGATGTTGCGGGTATTCACGGCGAGCTCGATCCCTCGGTTCTGCATCCTCCCCACGTTGGCATAAGGAGCGGAGATATCATCCCAGCCGGTACCACCCAGGTAGCTGGGTATCGAAAGCTGGAGGAGCATGTCCTTGGTTTCCTTGTCATAGAGGTCAAGTGACAGGTTCAACCGGCCATAGAACATGGAGAGATCGACACCCAGGTTGTATTGGGCCGTTGCTTCCCAGCGGAGGTTCGGATTGGAGATCTTCTCCATCCGGTAAGCCGTTCCGAAGGGGGTTTTGACCGTTACCAGGGAAGAGCCGTAAAGGTAGGTCCCGATGGCCTGGTTGCCGACAAGACCATATCCGATACGGATTTTCAGGTTGTCCAGGTTTTTGAACCGGTCCATGAATTTCTCCTCGCTGATGCGCCATGCCACGGATCCGGATGGGAACCAGCCCCATTTGTTGTTGGGGCCGAATTTTGAGGATCCGTCGGCGCGAAGGGTGAAGGTGGCCAGGTACCGGTCGGAGTAGACGTAATTGAATCGCCCGAAATAGGAAGCCAGCGAGGAAGCGTCTTTCCAGCCGTTGGTACTGGAGGTTGCATCGTCGCCCTGGCTCAGAACCTGAATGTCGTTGGAGGTGAAATTCTTTTTGGTGATCTGCACCCCTTCCCAATCGGAGCGCTGGGCTTCAGTACCGACCATAGCGGTCAGTTTGTGATCGGTTCCGAAACTGTAGTTATAGGTGAAATAGTTTTTCCAGATCCAGAAGAAATTCTTTTCCACCCGCTGGCGGAGCTGGTTTTCGGTATTTTCCAGTATTCCCCATTTATAGGTGGGTTGAAAAGCCTTGTTCAGGCCGTTGTTATTGTCGATGCCGAACTCGGAACGGAAGGTGAGGTTTTTAATGATATTGGCATCGGCATACACATTGGCCATGATCCTTTCACGGTCAAAGGTATTGTTGCGCTGGAGGGCTTCGGCAACCGGGTTATAGCTTGCCGCATAGGGATTTTCAGGGCCGGCATAGCTTCCGTCCAGGTCCCTCACTGGCACGTCGGGTTGCATCATCAAAGCCTGCATGATGACCCCGTCGCCACCGTCATTCAAGGTTATGTCCTCATGGGTCTTGGCATAGGACAGGTTGCCTCCGACCTTCAGCCAGTCACTCAGACGGCTGTCAAGGTTCATGCGGGTGGTGAAACGGTTGAATGATGAACCGATAACGATACCGTTCTGGTCAAACCATCCGCCGCTTATGGCATAGGAGGTTTTATCCGTTCCCCCGGTCACAGAGAGCTGGTGGCTCTGCATCCCGGCCGTGCGGAAAACTTCATCCTGCCAGTCGGTTCCGGGCCCCAGCAGGGTTGGATCCAGGTAACGCTCGTTGGGAGTCATATCCAGGTCTTCAGCCAGGGTCAGCTGATAGTCCGCGTATTCGGGCAGGCTCATCATTTCCAGTTTTTTTGGCAGCATCTGAAGGGCATAGTAGGTGTTATAGGTCACCTTGGTTTCGCCTGCCGTGCCATGCTTGGTAGTGATCAGGACCACGCCGTTGGCGGCGCGGGATCCGTAGATGGCAGTTGCGGACGCGTCTTTTAATACTTCAATGCTGACAATGTCAGCCGGGTTGATGGTCGATAACGGGTTCACCCGGTTCTGGCCGTTGGCACCGCCCATCCAGTCAAAACCGGCAATCGTCTGGCCATCACCCTGGAACGGGATGGCATCAATCACATACAAGGGTTCGCTTGAGCCGGTGATCGAGCTGGATCCACGGATCCTCATCGAAGCGGCACCGCCAGGCTGACCGGAGTTCTGGGTTACCTGGACCCCGGCCACCCTTCCCTGAAGGGCCTGGTCAATGTTGGTGGTGATGGTGCTTCTCAGCTTCTCAGCTGAAACATTGGACACGGCACCGGTCAGGTCACTTCGCCTGGCAGTGCCGTAGCCGACTACCACCACTTCGTCGAGCCCAACCAGATCAGGCTTCAGGATCACATTGATCACATTGGAGGATCCTACGGGAATTTCCTGTGAGATCTTCCCTATGAATCTGAACTGCAGAATGGCTCCCGACTGCGGAACGGCAATGGAGTAGGCCCCGTTCGCGTTGGTCGTTGTACCTCTGCCGGTTCCTTTCAACAGGACCGTCACCCCCGGAATCGGATTTCCATCTTCGCTGGAGGTAACCTTACCTGTTATCGCGCGCTCCTGGGCCCAGGTTGAGACCCCGAAAATCAACGCGATGACAAACAGCAAAAGTTTTCTCATAGAAATTAGCTTTAGTAACGAGTTATGTTTGTTAAGCAATTTTTTCTTCAGGTCAGGCGAGTGTTAGCTGCTCCATTTTTCTCTCCCAAAGAGTGTATAAAGTACACTAACAACAAGTAAAGTTATTGAGAGGGTTTTTAAAAAACAAGCAAAACATTAAAAAAAAATAGTTTGCATTTTCTTGCCCGTTATGCACCAAATATCTATAATTTTGTCCTGAGACCTAAATAGTGTAAAAAATACACGAACTTGATGAATACCGATTTCAATGATCATATATCGGTCGACTGTGTCATCCTGGGCTACGATCTGAAAAGCCTGAAAGTCCTGCTTCTTGAGCGGCATTTGCATTCCCCGGACGGGAAGGAGCTTGTTTTCAAGGACCTGACCCTTCCGGGCAACCATATACGCAACCATGAGGATCTTGAAACAGCCGCACAGCGTATCTTGCTTGAACTGACCGGGTTGAACGACATTTACCTGGAGCAGTTTGCGGTATTCAGCGACCCTGCCCGCCTGGAAAATCCAAAGGACCAGCAATGGTTGTCCGCTATCGGCAAGGATCCCTCGACACGCGTCATCACGATTGGTTATTTTTCCCTTATTCCCCTGGAAAAATATTATCTCCGCCAGAACGGCAACGACAAGCTGCCCGACTGGTACGGCAAGAATCCCCGCTGGCACAAGCTGGACCATATCGGCAGCATGGCTTTCGACCATGCCCGGATCCTCGAGGAAGCCCTGCGCTACCTCAGGGAAAAGATCATGCTGAAACCGGTCATCTTTGAACTCCTGCCCGAAAAATTCACTGCTTCCCAGATACAGAACCTGTATGAAGCCATCCTGGGAAAAAAGCTGGATAAGCGAAATTTCAGGAAAAAGCTCGCCAACCTTGAGTTCGTCGTTTCGCTGAATGAGAAACAGGTCGG
>CAZJNQ010000051.1:0-1724 GCA_964547475.1 uncultured Porphyromonadaceae bacterium | reverse complement strand
CTCTCGCTGGAGGAGAAAGTCTCCCTTTTGCACGGCAACGGGAAGTTTACCTCAGCCGGGCTGGCTCAGCTGGGCCTGCCGGAAGTCCATTATACCGACGGGCCGCTGGGAATCCGCGAAGAGATATCACGCGATTCCTGGAATCCGGCCGGGTGGAATACCGACTCGGCCACTTTTTTCCCTGCCGGCACCGCCCTGGCGGCTACCTGGAATCCGTCGCTGGCGGCGCGGTACGGTACGGCCATCGGAATGGAAGCCAGGGCCCGGAACAAGGACATTCTCCTGGCTCCTGCCATCAACATCATCCGCACACCTCTCTGCGGCAGGAATTATGAGTATTTCTCTGAAGACCCGTTGCTGATCTCCCGGATGGTGGTGCCTTACGTACAAGGTGTCCAGGATCAGGATGTGGCTGCCTGCGTGAAACACTTTGCGGTCAATAACCAGGAAACCAACCGGGGTTCCATTGATGTCACCGCCTCGGAACGGGCTCTTCGTGAGATTTACCTTCCCGGTTTCAAGGCCGCGGTAACTGAAGGCAAATGCCGGTCGGTGATGGGAGCCTATAACCGGTTCAGGGGGGATTTTCTGTGCGAAAATGAATACTTCCTCACAAAAATACTAAAGGGTGAATGGGATTTCAAAGGTTCGGTCATCAGCGATTGGGGCGCCGTTCACAGCACCATCCGTTCAGCTCTGGCCGGGCTTGACGTTGAGATGGGGACTGAAGCACCTTTCAGCGCTTATTATTTTGCCGACAGCCTGCTGGCCGCCGTGAAAAGAGGCGACCTGCAGGAGAAGGTCGTTGACGGGATGGTTCGGAGGCACCTTCGTGTGCTGATGGGAATCAGGGCCGGCCAACCGGAGAGAAAAACGGGCGCCATCAACACCGCAGAAATCCGGAAAGTGGCCTACGATGTAGCTTCGGAAGCCATTGTGCTGCTCAGGAACAGCCGGGATATCCTTCCTTTGGATCCCTCGGGATTACGCTCCCTGGCCATCATCGGAGCCAACGCTAAGGCGACTTTTGCCAACGGCGGCTTCGGTGCCGGAGTGAAGGCTCAAAATGAGGTAACTGTCTTTCAGGGCTTGAAAAACCGGCTGGGCGACAGTGTACAATTGAAATATGCCCAGGGACATAGGGAAAAATATCATCCCGGCGATGATCCGGCCCGGTTCTTCGGCCTGCAACCGGTGACGGAGGCCGATCCCGTGCTGGTTGCTGAAGCTATTGCTACCGCGGCTTCCTGCGATGCGGCAGTGGTTGTCATGGGGACCTCCAGGAGGTTTGACACCGAAGGGGACGACCGGCACGACATGCTGCTTCCTTTCGGGCAGGAACAATTGGTGAACGCCGTCACCCGGGCCAATCCCAAAACCGTCGTAGTCATTATTGCCGGGGGACCGTTTGACCTGCGTGGAATTATTGACCAGACAGGTGCCCTTCTCTGGACCTGGTTCGGGGGATCGGAGCATGGGAATGCCGTGGCGGATGTCATCCTGGGACGTGTAAATCCATCCGGAAAACTCCCCTACACCATACCGGCAAAACTGGAAGATTCGCCGGCCCATGCCCTTCATGCTTTCCCGGGTGATTCGGCCAGCGTTGAATATCTGGAAGATATACTGGTGGGTTACCGGTGGTTCGACACCCGCGGTATCGAGCCGATGTACCCGTTTGGCCATGGTTTATCCTATACCTCTTTCGATTATACCGGTTGCCT
>CAZJNQ010000050.1:6428-20951 GCA_964547475.1 uncultured Porphyromonadaceae bacterium | reverse complement strand
TCTTATTCCTCTCAATGGCGCCCGCATGGATGCAGAGAATTACATCGATCTTATCCTTAAGCAGTTGCAGCAGCCTCATCTTCACGTGAGGATCAAATCCCGGAAGCACCCGTGCTCCATGGTAATCATAGAGGATCTTGCCTCCGCATTCCAGGTATAGTTTGTCGTTAAACCGGCTTACCCTTTGCAGGATAGCGGCGGTCTGCTCCTGAAGGTATTTCTCATTGTCAAATCCTATGCGGTCAGAGTCTTCCATCCAAATTAATCAGAATACAGGTTTACTAATCACGATTCACGAGTCACGAGTCACGAGTCACGAGTCACGATTCACGAGTCACGATTCACGATTCACGAGTCACGAATCACGAGTCACGAGTCACTATCCGTCAAAAGGCGAATATATATCCCAGCCCCACCTCATACATGAAGTAGGTGCCATAGGTCCAGTAATGCTGCTGGGCCAAGGCATAAAAAACGCTGCCGTTCGCCATCTTCCTGGTGAGGGCGGCACCCGTTACGCTGACAGCACCGCTGAAAAGCGCCCGGTAATCCTGGCCCGATTCGGTTTCCAGGTCCTGGCCGAGATCATATCCCATATAAACCGAGGGCTGCAGGCTCCAGTGCTCATTGAGCCGGAAGTTGACGGATGCCTCGAATCCCACCGTTCCTCCCACGAATCTCTTGTACTCGCGTTCCAACCCGGTTTCGGAATTGATGAATAAATAATCCTTGAAAAGCCCGGTTTCGAACAGGCCGAACAATCCGAGGTTGACATCCAGGGCCGGGCTGACCGGTTTACGGAACATCCACCAGGTCAGTCTGCCTTCATAATAGCCATAGGTGGATTGATCGGTGATCAGGTGATTGAACTCACCATCCTGGAGCTGGTGGGTATAGAGAAATTCGGCATCCAGGATCCCTTTGTAAGATCCGCCGATTCGCCCTCCATAGGATTGGTAGCCTTCTCCCAATCCTCCCAGGGCCTGGATCCCGAGACCGCTCTTGCCGGTATCCAGGAACCTTGACACCTGGGCGTTTGCCTGCAAGGCAAGCCCGAAAACAATCGCGACGATCAGCAACTTTTTCATAATAGTAGGTTTAAACTGGTTTCACGATTTAAAGGTAAAGTTTTTATCTTTCCGGCGCGCCAAAATCCAATAGACCGGTATGCCGGCCAGGATCAGGGCCAGGCCGATGGCGGCTTCGCGGGGTTTGGTTATTATCGTGTTGAGGAATAAACCGATGCAGAACAGGATGTAGAATGCCGGCACCACCGGGTATCCCCAAACCTTGTAAGGCCTGGGTGCATCAGGCATCCGGCGGCGCAGGATGATCACCCCAAGCGAAGTGGCCCCGTAGAAAATAAAGACAGCAAAAATCAGCATGTCCGTCAGCTGGTCGAAGGATCCCGACAGGACCAGCACCGATGACCAGATGCCTTGCCAGAGCAGGGAATTGCCCGGTACATTGGCTCTGTTCAGTTTGCCGATCCCCGAAATGAAGAGTCCTTCGCGGGCCATGGCATAGTAAGGCCGCGCACCGGTCAGGATGCTGGCGTTGGTACAACCGAGAGTGGTGATCAGGATTAAAACCGATATGAACAGCACCCCGGTGTGCCCCCAGAAGGTCCGGACTGCTTCAATGGCCGCTATCTGGTTCCCCGCCGCATGCACCCCTTCGAGCTGGGGAATGGATAAAAGTCTCAGGTAGGTGAAGTTGACCAGCAGATAGATGGCGATGATGATGAAAACCCCGATGACGATCCCTCTCGGAACATTCCGGTTGGCATCCTTGATCTCACCTCCGATGAATCCAACCGACGCCCAGCCCTGGTAAGCCCAGAAAGCTGCCAGCATGGCGGTGAAAAAAGCGGAAATGGTAATATTTCCGGTGGCCAGCCCGCCGGTGGCCAGCCCTGTTGCCGGCCGGTCGACCGGGCTCGTCAGGCCGAAGATGATGATGGTCAACAGGCCCAGTCCAACCAGCAGCAGGATGATCTTGCTGGTGCGGGCCCCGCTTCGCAACCCGGAAATGTTGAGCCCGGTCAGAAGCAGGATGAGCAGGATGGCCGTCAGCTTGATCCCGAAATCCCTGAAAGGCGAGAATACCCCTCCTATCGTGACATCCTGCAGGGAGGGCAGAACCTCAGGAATAGGCAGGATGCTGTTCAGCGACTGGGTAAACACGTAAGCCAGAGAGGCAATGGTGGCTGTTTGGATGACCGCGAACAGCGACCATCCGTAGAGGAAAGCAAAAAAACGGTTGTAGATCTTTTTGAAATAGGCGAAATCCCCGCCCGTATCGGCCAGCAGACCCGCCACCTCGGCATTGCTCAGGGCTCCGAACAGAGTGATGATACCCCCGGCCAACCAGGCCAGCAGGATCCATTCCGATGAGTGCAGTTCGGCAGCCATCGGGGCGATCTTCTTATAGACTCCTGACCCGATAATGTTGGCCACCACAAAAATGACCACATAGCCGATGCCGAAGGTCCTGACGAGTGATCGTTGTTTGTCCATAGGGGTATCAAAATAGTGTTTCCTGAAATGCAACAGGCAGTTGTTTCAGTTAGTTCCCCTGAACAAACCGCGCCGCCCAGCCTCCACCTTTGGCCAGGTGGATTTTTATCAAATCTCCCTGCCTGACTTTCTTTGTTGTCCGCTTATAGTCGGCACTGTTCTGGTTGGCGTTTAATCCATCCTGGAATATCTCCAAGGTATATTCGCGGTTGTCAAGAAAGTCACAGGGAATGGTCATATCGCGTTCATCCCAGTTGGTCATGGTGCCCACAAACCAGACATCCCCTTTTTTCCGGGCAACGGATACGTATTGCCCGATCTTGCTGTCCAGCGGACAGGTGGCATCCCAGACTGCCGGAATGGATTTCAGGAAATCGAGATAAACCGGTTCCTTGATGTAATTAGTCGGGACATCGATCATAAACTGCAATGGGGAATAGTAAACCATGAACATGGCCAGTTGGTGGCACCGGGTGCCCTGGCTCATCGGGTGGTCATTGATAGGCCTGAAGCAACTTTCATTGGCGTTGTCCATGGCACCGGGGCCGTAATCAAAAGCTCCTGCCAGGCTGCGCATGAATGGGATGGTGACATCATGTCCGGGAGTAGCTTGATAGTAATTCTTGTTGTGTTCTGAACCCAGTACGGCCTCGTAGGTCAGAACATTCGGATAGGTTCTGGATAATCCGGTTGGTTTGGTTGCACCGTGGAATTCAACCAGCAGGTGATGGCGCGCCGCTGCTTCGGCAATTTTCTCACAATCATTGATCCCAAGCTGATCGTCCCGCTCCAGAAAATCGACCTTCAATCCACCGATCCCCCACTGCTCAAACATCGCCATGTTGGCTTCCAGATCCTTATACAGCACTTTCGCCAGGCACCAGAGGAACACTTTCTTGTTCTTCTCTTTTGAATACTTCAGCAATTTCGGCAGATCGAGGCCGGAGTACACTTTAGTCAGGTCGTAATCATCCGACCAGCCGTAATCGAGGTTCACATAATCGATATCGTGGGTAACGGCAAAATCGATGTAATACTTGTAGGTTTCATAGTTGGTTCCCGATTTAAAATCCACTCCGGATAAAATCACCTCCTGCGGACGGTCGCCGATCCAGATCGCATCCCACCAGTCGTTGATGATCTTCCCCGGCCGCACCCATGAGAAATCCATATCCTTCGCGGGTTCCGGCGCCAGCAGGTAAACCAGTTCGTTGTTCAGCAGATCCTTGTCGGAATCCGATATCATGATGATCCTCCAGGGGAAGCTGTGGATTCCGCCGGTTTTTGCCATATAGCCGGCGTTCTCCTTCACCCGAACCGCCCAACTGCTTTCCGTATCGGTTTTTAAAGGATAATTCCTGAATGAACCGCGTAAGCAATTGCCGGCCGAATATTCCAGGTACATCCCGGGGTAATCGGTCAGATCCGATTCCGTGACCGAGACTTTCGGTCCGTTCGGGATCTCTAGAGTCATCGGCAGAACGGCGACCCGGCCGGAATCGATTTTCGAAATCGGCTCATGCAGATAGTTCCGCTCATAAATGTATTTTTCTTTATCACCCCTGATGAAGAATGCCGGATAGTCCCCGTTGAAGGTAAACGAGGCTTCCTCGTTCCGGATGATGATCTCATCCTTTATTGTTGTCACGAACCGGTAAGCAACTCCTTCATTATAAGCCCTGAAGACGACCGAATAGTCCTTGTTGAATGTCAGGGCCAGTTCATTGTACCGATTCGGGATTCTGGCATTGATCCCGTACAGAGGCTCAACGATTGATTCGTTGCTACGGATCTTGTTCCCTTTTAACTTCGGATTTGCCCCGATCACCACCCCGTTCTCAAGGGTCATGGAGATGGCGGAAGGCATGATCAATAGCTGGCCGTCGTACAGGACCTGGTAATGGATTTTGTCACTCAGGGTAACGATTACTTCGGTTCGGTTATCAGGTGAAGTAACCGACAGTTTTTTATCCGGTGCCGAGAAGGCCTGACAGGTAGAGAGGATCATCAGCAGGCAGGCAGTGATGCGTGTTGTCGTAAGATTCATAGGAACAAGTATGTTTTGATCGTTTAAATATACTTTGAAACCCAGACAATTGACCCCTAAGTCCCGGGTGAGTTTAACGAGAGCTTACACAAACACTAAGAAAGGAGTAGCAGTGTGTCTATTTGAAAAAGAACATCCGGATCCCGATGACCACCAGGAAAACGCTGAATATCTTCCGGATGAGGTTTTCGGGTATGGTAACTGCAATCTTCGAGGTGAAATAACTGCCGATCATGAAGGCCAATGCCAAGAGCATGGCGAATTTCAGGTTAACCTGCCCGGCCTTGTAAAAGTTATAGGCAGCAAACAGTCCGATTGGCGGAAGCATCACGGCGAGACTCGTGCCTATCGCCTGATGCTGATCCATGCCTATAAATAAAACCAGGGAGGGGATCAGGATCAATCCTCCACCGATCCCGAGCAGTCCGCTTAGAGCCCCCGTGACGAGCCCAATCAGCAATAGTTTGATTAATATCCCGATAACCATCTGGAAAAATTTTTAAGTAGACTCTATGATTTTTAATCTACGGATACTCTGGATCATGGACCTCACCGTATGGTAGTTGATCTTCCAGGAATGGCTCATGTGCGTCCAGATCGGTTCACCCCGGCGGGTTAACAGAGGATACCACTCTCCCACCCCCTTGTTGACCATCTTGTCCATCACAAACCGGTGCACATTCCTGTAGGCCTGCCAGTACTTTTCATCGCCGAACAGGATCACCCCGTCGAGGAGGTCGATCAGGGTTTCAGCCTGTTGCCAGAACTCCTTTTCCCTGTCGTATACGCCACCTGAGTGGGGCCCTTCCACGTATACCCCTCCAAACTCAGGATCAATGCCGTTGTCGACGGTATGATCCAGGATGGTACGGAACAGATCGGAATACTCCTGAGGACTTATTTTCAGGACTTCAAGCGCATGGTTCATCAGCCATACCATTTCCGCATTGTGCCCGAAGCAGGTATTATCGGTGGCGTTGCCTTTTTGTCCTTCCGCGGAGAAACGGTCCCATCCCCAGATAATATCGAACTTGATCTGGGGAGCAACCGACCAGTCCCGGTAAAACTGCGGGATACCGGTTTTATAAACGGGGTGGATGATGCGGTTCAGCAACAGGTCGATATCCTCGAGCAGTTTCCTCCGGTGCACCTCACGGCCCGAACATTCATAGAGGGTTGTGTACGCCTCCATCAGGTGCATGTGGACATCGAGCGTTTTCCGGTCACCGCCCTGGCTTCCCGGTCCGCAAAGGGTCCAGTCGCGGCGGAACATCTCCCAATACCCGCCATACATCGTATCGGTGCAGTATTTCTGGATCAGGTCAAATACCTTTCCGGCATATTCCAGTCCGCGCTGATCTCCGGTTGCAAGCGTGTATTCACTCAGGGAATAGATGGCAAAACTGTGCCCGTAGATTATTTTCTGATCGATCTTTACGTTTCCCTTTCGGTCCATCATCCAGTAAAAACCACCCTGCTCATTGTCCCACATTTTGTTGATCAGAAAATCAAAACCGTGCCTGGCCAATCCGGCATACTTTCCGCCTCCGTAACCGGCACGGTGTGCGGACGAGAGGGTGTACAGGCAGCGGGTCTGCGCGATCAATGATTTCTCATCCTCGCCCGAGTCATTCCCGTTCCGGTCGAAATGGGTCATATAACCGCCATTCACTCCATCGATCATGCGGGTGGTCCAGAATGGCAGCAACTCTTTTACCAGGTGGTTCTCACATTCTTTCCGTGCTTCGATGACTTCTTTTCTGTTCATGTCGATTGTATTTTCAGATTCTGATAAAGAGCCAGGAGGAAATCGCGGTTGTCGGCGGTGAGGTAATCCATTTCTCCTCCCATCCGCCGGAAAGTCTTGCAAAAACGAAGGTAGTAGGCAGGATGGTCCGTTGGCGGCTCCCCGTTCTTCTGCCAGTCCCAGTCGGATTGTGCCAGGTCCACGATCAGCATATAGTGATTGTCGATATGCCGGTTTTCCTGGATTGCCAGGTTCTGCGCCATGGACAGGGCTTTTTCAAAGATCATCGGCGACATCACTGCCGAGCCTATGGACAGGTACACACCGTTTTCGAGGTTGCTGACGCTCTTGGCGAAGCACAGGAAATCATTGAGTGCGGTCCGGCCCACGGCGGCTCCCAGGTTCATGGGATGATTGTAAATGATGTCATGACCGATCATCGGATGCCCGGTGAACGGGATCCCGAGATCATAGGCATGTGCCTGTACCGAGAATTTTTTATACGGATGGGGAACAGATAAAAATCCGGGTCTGAGGTTGAATTTCCGGATTGTTCCAGCCAGGTCGATTGCGGCAGCGGCAGTCTCTGGATCGGTCGCGATCAGTGCTTTAGCCCGCTCTTCCAGTTCCTGAACACCCGGGATCCATAATCCCTCATCCGAAATCATCTTCCCCACCGCTTCCCCGTATCCCAGCCCCTCATAGGCTCCGGCGATCAACGCCAGGTTGATGAAATACCCGGTCTCATCCCATATCCCGAACTTTCCCTTGTTGACATTCTCACGGACATCCTCGCTGGATTTACCCTGCCAGGCGAACTCCCAGTCATGGATGATCCCGGCGCCGTTGGTGGCCAGGTGCGTCACCCACCCCTCCTCCATCAGCGCCATCAGGGTAGGAGCCATGCCGTTCTTGATGGTATGGGCCCCGAATGCCAGGATCACCGGACGGTTAGCCTGCACAGCACTACGGATCCGTTCGGCCGCCTTCTCAACCAGTCTCCTGCCTGTTTCGGACAGGCCGGCCGGCTGCCGGGTAACCGGAACCTGATCTTGTTCGATGGATATCCGGTTTGAGCGTTCACTCAGTTTTCGGATGTCCAGATTGTCCCGGTCGAGTTTTGGGTAGGGCATCTCTTTACTGTTCAATGTTTAACAAAACCAGCAGTTCCCGGTATTGTGAAAAATCGGGAATGACGATATCAGCGCCTGCCTTGATCAGCCGGGTGCGCTTATGTTCATTGAGGCCACAGCGCCGTGACTCGTTGCTGGCAACCCCGACGGTCAGTCCGCCCCTTTTGCGGGTTTCCCGGATCTCGACCGGGCCGTCACCGAACGTGACCAGTTCACCGGATGCTTCTTCCCCTATTTCAGCCAGGATGCGCTCGAGGACCATCTTTTTAGCCTCTTTGGTGACATCTCCGACCGCTCCGTAAACCCGGCCTTCAAACAGGTGATCGTAACCCAATATCCCTGCTTCCCTTTTAACGTCCTCCTCATCGGTCCCGCTGGCCAGGTAGAGTTTGACACCGGCATCATGGAGCATCTGCAGAAACGGAACGGCTTTTTTTATGGTCAGGTTTTCTACCCGGAGCTCGCCACGCAACAGCTTGTTTTCCCGTTCTTTGACCAATAAAAGCAGCTCATCATTGTAGATGTGCTTGTAGCCGAATTCATCCAGCATTTTTTCCCGGGGTACGAAGCCAAATTCCCTGATCAGGCTGATCAACCCCAGCATCTGGACCAGGGTTTGAATTCCGGTGGTCTTGTCGATGAACTCATCGACCCTGGCCCTGACTTTAGCGTACAATACTTCATCGGCCTCCTGGTATTTGTTTCCGAGGATGGCTTTAACCATCATGGGTGCCATGATCCGTTCCCAGCCTTCGCGGAGTGTGGAGATGGTCCCGTCCTGATCGAAAATGGCATGCCTGATCCGAGGTTTTTGGCTCCATTGATTGATGATCTCCGTTTCCGTACCGGGCAGATAGCTGGCCTGGCGCCTGTCCTCAGCCAATTCAGGAGCATAAATAAGATCGGGATCCCGGCCGATCGCGAGTATCTCTTCCGGGCTTGCTGTGCCTGTCTGAAACAGTTTCTGAACAGTAACACCGGCGACAAATGAGCCGATCAATGCCGAGGTATTCATGTCATAGCCTGCTGCCAGCGCCGATGCCGCTCCCGCCAGGTAGCTGTCGCCGGCGCCGACGGTATCCACTTTCCCCAGGATCATCAGCCCGTTTATTTCTGATATGCCCGTTTCATCGATGGTAAGTGATCCTTTGCCGCCCCGGGTGATGAAGAGCGGTTTCCGGTAGCGTTTGAACAATTCCCGGGCAGCCGATGCGACTTCGGCATAAAACACCTCTTCATCCGGCTTTTTACCGGTCCCGCAAAGCCGCATGGCTTCCGAATCATTCATCTTCCGGATGGCACCCGTGTAATAATTGTTGAAATTCCGGCTGTCGACAATAAAGATTTTACCGGGAAACCGGCTGATCACATCCAGGAGCCTGCTTTTAAAATAGCCGGTATGGATGCCTGACGGCACCTGCTGGTTGATGATCACGATGTCGGTCCCGGGAATCTCCCTGGTGAGGTTGTCGATCAGCCTGTCGGCAGTCTCTGTTGACAACCGGTTGAAATTGCCGAAGTCGACCCGGTTCAGTTCGCTGTCCCCGGCATAGGGCTTGGCATAGGTGTGGGTGTGCCACTCCGTTTCCTGGACCAGCAGGTTTCCGGTGGATATCCCGGCAGCATGCATCACTTTTACCATTTCAGCCCCGAACGGATCGGTGCCGACGACCCCGAAAATCCGGATATCGCCGACACCCATGGCAGCCAGGTTGGCAGCCACATTCCCCGCGCCGCCCAGGGAGTATTTCTGCTGTTTCACTGGCCGCGTGGCCAGGCCGGTTTCCACCGATATCTCACTCATCCCCTCATCAATGAACCAGTAGGCATCGAGGCAGAAATCCCCTACCAGAGCTATTTTTACCCGCCGGATAGCGGCAAGGAGTTGTTGCAGGTCTTCTTTTTTCATTTTACTCAACGATCGTGTTGCTGTATGACAGGATGATCACGGCTATGAAGACCATGCCCAGCGCCAGGAACATCATCCTCCTCGGTTTTCCGTACACACCCTTCCATTCTCCTCCGATAAAACCGACCAACTGGTTACCGATGATCTGCATGGACTGCTGAATGCCAAAACCAACCGATGCGCCGAGGATTCCCAGCATCACCATCCCCCTGCCCATCAGCACCATGGATCCGAGGAACTGTAAACCAACCAGGAGGCCGCAGATCAGCTCATCCTTGCGGGCAAAGAGCAGGCTCCAGCTCTTTTTCTTCGTCATCCAGAACACGGCATAGCCGATGTTCACCAAAGCTCCGCCTAAACCGGCAATGGCCCACACTGTCACATTGGCCACTATCTCGCCCGCTCCCTGTTGTTTGACGGCTTCAATGATCGGGCCCTGGCTGTAGACAAACGAAAGTCCCAGCCCACAGGAAAGGATCCCAGCCAGAATGGCCAGGATCAGCCCATTCCTGAAGTTACCCGAAGCCTGTTTTTTCCTGACCTGCCCGCTTTCGTTCCTCAGTGCCTTCTCCCTCCCGAATCCTGCCCTACTGATCATGATAACGCCGGTCAGAACCACCAGCAAACCAATGACGATCAGCAACCCGGGTTTGGAAAAGAGGTCCGGTGCGTGGGTGAACAGGCCGCTCCCTTTCAGTACCAGGGGTACCAGGATCCCAACCGACATCCCCAGGGCCGATAGAATGGCCCCCGTAAGTGCCGCCCCGATCCGGAGAATGCAGAGCATGCAGAGCAGGTTGCCCACTCCCCAGGCTACGCTCAACACGTTGGAGATGATCAGGGTTCTGGCACCCACCGTCTGCAACATGAGCCCCGGGTCCGGCACTTTCAGGAAGACCAGGATCCAGGGATAGATCACCAGCCCAAACAGGATGTTCAGAAAGACATACTGCTCGAAGTGAATGTCGCGGATAGCCTTAAAGGGCCACGCACTCGAACCGGCACCCAGGCCGGCCAACATGGCAAAAACAACCCCGACGAAAAGTTCCATTTAGATTGGCGTTGTTTTATTTGGATTTGTTCTTATAACTTGATGTTCGGATCATGACACCTGCTTGTCTAAGGCTGGCGGGGCAAATATACAATCGAATTTTTTTACTGATCAGCACTTTCAATGATATCCGGATAAAACAGTTATTTTTGTATCATGATTGAACAATTGTTCATGTTTGAAATTAAATGAAAAACAAGGCCTCCTGTACCGGCGACATGCCCTGCCTGGAAAAAGAAAAGGTGAACTCGGTGAAAGGGATGATGAAAACCGACAGGTTTTTTCAAAACCTCGCGGAAACCTTCAAGGCAATGAGCGATCCTACAAGAGTAAAAATAATCTACGCCCTTTGCCGGGAAGATCAATTGTGCGTTCAGGATATTGCTGCCATTGCCGGAATTTCAAATTCGGCTATCTCCCATCAGCTCAAGACACTCCGAAACATGAAACTGGTAAAGTATGACAAAGTCGGTAAAGTGGCCTATTATTCGCTCGACGATATTCACATCAATAACCTGTTCGCTGAAGGCTTGAGGCATGTTGAGGAAAAGTGATTTTTTTTGCCTCTTAATTGAACATCTGCTCATATATTGAAATAACTGAAGGAAAATGGATAGAATACAGGATCAGAAAAGCCTGAATGAACTGGAAGATGGACAGACGGCCATCATTGTTTCGATAAATGGCGGCAAACAGATGACAAAAAGGCTGGCTGACCTGGGGATCACTTCTGGGACAGAGGTTAAAATCATAAGAAAGACGCTGTTCTCAGGGCCCGTGCAGGTTGAAGTGGCAGGTTCAAGGCTGGTCTTTGGACGGGGAATGGCCGGCAAAATAAGGGTGAAACAAAGATGACCGGTGAGAAAAAGATCAACATTGTCCTGGCCGGGCAGGGAAACGCCGGAAAATCTTCGGCATTCAATTATTTGACCGGACTGCACCAGCATATCGGGAACTGGGCCGGAAAGACCATTGAGAAGCGTGAGGGAACCCTGTTTTTCAAGGGCCACACCATCGACGTGCTGGATCTTCCCGGGATCTATTCCCTGACAACTTTGTCAGTCGAGGAACAAATTGCCCGCGACTACATCATCCGGCACAAACCTGATTTTGTCATCAACATCATTGATTCCACCAATCTGGAAAGGCATCTGATTTTCACCCTGCAGCTGATGGAGTTGGAATGCCCGGTGATCCTGGTGCTGAACATGTCGGATGTGGCCCGGAGGAAGGGTATTGAAATTGATCATGACAAGCTTGAAAAGATCTTCAATGCCCCGGTGATTCCCACGGTAGCTTCGCATGGCTCAGGCATGGCCAGGGTCATGGATAAGGTCATTGAGTTGAAGGGCCGGCCGCATACTCACCGGATTCACCCGTACGGGAAAGAGATTGAGCAAGCTATCGGGCAATTATCCGGATCACTGACCGGATTGTCCCTGCCCTATCCCGTAAGGTGGGTAGCCATCAAGCTGTTGGAAAAGGATGGGGAAATAACCCGCCTGGTCGGGGAGCAGGATCCCGGGATCATTGAGGAGGCGGTCAGGTTGGGTGGCATGCTGGAAGACATTCACGGGCATGATTCCGGGATCGTGATAGCGGATGAAAGAAACCATATTACCTCCCGGATCATCCGGGAATCGGTCAGGATCGATCCGGTGAGGAAAACCACCCTCAGTGACCGGCTGAATGCAGTCACCACTCATAAGATTGGCGGTTACCTGGTGCTGATATTGATCCTGAGCGGGATGTTCCTTGCTGTTTTTGGTTTTGGCAACTGGTTATCCGGCTTGTTGGGAGCCTGGTTCGGCAGCTGGCAGGAATGGTGGGCTGCGCATGTCGGAACCTCTTTCATCGCCTCCCTGGGCTGGTCGGCCATAGAAGGGGTGCTTGCGTTGATACAGATCGCCTTCCCCTATATCCTGCCCTTCTATATCCTGCTGTATCTGCTGGAAGGCTGGGGCTATGTTGCCCGCATCTCTTTCCTGATAGACAACCTGATGCACAAGATGGGCATTCACGGGAAAGGATGCATCTCGTTCACCATCGGGTTTGGCTGCAACGTACCCGGTTGCCTGTCCTGCCGCATCATGGAATCGAGACGCGAGCGGTTCCTCACGGCGGTGCTGGTAACCCTGGTCCCTTGTTCGGCTGTTTCGGTCATAGTTTTTGGCCTCGTGGGCAAATATGTGGGGCTCTGGTGGGCCGCGGGGCTTTACCTGTTTGCCATGGCACTGCTGTTCATCACAGGCCGGATCCTCTCCAGGCTGCTGCCCGGGGAACCGGTGGAGCTGATCATGCCCATGCCGGATTACAAGGTTCCGCGCCTCCGGACGATCCTGAGCCAGACTTGGGATGCCACCAGGGAATTTATCTATATCGCAGCGCCCATAGTGATCGTTTCCGGCATGATTATCCAGGCCATCGACCTGGCCGGATGGATGCCGGCCATCTCATCCTTGTTAAGCCCTGTCACGGTACATTGGCTGCGTTTGCCTGCCATTACCGGCATCCTCCTGATTTTCGGCATTCTCCGTAAAGAGTTGATCCTGGTCATGCTGGCTGCCTATATGGGAACCACTTCCTTCTCCGACGTCCTGACTGCCCAGCAGATGATCACCCTGGCAATTGTCAGCATGTTTTATGTCCCCTGTGTGGCGACGATATCCGTGCTTTGGAGGGAGTACGGATGGAAAAAAGCCCTGATGGTCTGTGTCCTTGAAACGGTTGGCGCTATCTTGCTGGCAGGACTCGTCACCAGGATACTTGATTTCGTTTTCTGACAAGCTATCATACCCGGGAAAGACCAAGGATTCCGGCTATCGTTGTAAAGTTATATGCCTGGTTTTTACCATATTTGATGAAGTATTGAGCTGCACCTGCTAAACAAGATGGTGATGAGCAGTGTCTGTTTTCGTTTTTACGAGGAATTGAATGATTACCTGCCCGAAGCCAAAGGCAAGGTCTGGTTTGAGTATGCCTTTACGGGAGCGGTTTCCTTGCGGGAGGTATTCCAATCCATGCTTATTCCTGCCAATGAAATTGATCTGATATTGGTGAACCGGCAATCCCAGGGGCTTGATTATCTGCTGCACGACGGTGACCGGATATCGGTATACCCCGTATTTGAGTCATTCGATCTTTCAGGCATCAGCCGGGTAAGGGAAAAGCCGCTTCGGGATCCAGGATTCATTTGTGACGTTCATTTGGGTCGGTTGTGCAAATACCTTCGGATGCTTGGATTTGACACCCTCTATTCAAACCGGTATACCCCGGATGAAATGATTGACATTGCACGTCTGGAAAAACGGATTATCCTGTCGCGGAGCTATGGACTGACCCGGCACCAGGAAGTGACGCGTGCTCATTGGATCTGGTCACCCGATCCCTTGGAACAGGTGAAAGACCTGATCCATAAACTGGATCTGTCAAGCCTGGTTGATCCTTTGACACGGTGCCTGAATTGCAACCATAAGATCGTGCGTGTTGAGAAGCAGGAAATACTTCACCGGTTGCATCCTGGGACAGCGAAGTACTTCAAGGAATTTTTCATTTGCCCGCCCTGTGATCAGATCTACTGGGAAGGTTCTCACTATGAAAACATGTCTGATTTTATCCGTCATTCCATACTGGTTGAATGAACCGCCATACTGTCGGTCCTTCCGATATTCGTATCTTTGTGTTAAAACAACTGTCATCACATATGGAAAAAGAAACGAGGAAATTTATGGTCAAGGTCGGAAGAAACGCAACTGAGATTATCAGCGAATTTGATCTGTTTGTTTCGGCATGTGATGGTATTTCACTTGAAAACATCTCTTATTCCGAGTGGCGTCTTACGATCAGCGTTACCGTGGGTCAGCGGGGTTGCGAAATTGAGCGCAACGATTCCATGAGAATTGGAGATGTTCTAAAGTATAGAGGGAAGAATGATTCATTATTCGAGGTTCGCCTCATGACCATCGAAACGGGTGCTGATAAATCCGCGGTTTTTGAGGTCTGTGAACTGTTACCGGACTGATCAGGCAGCTGTCCGAGCATAAGATCCCGCTTGAAAAACTTATATCCAAAGCCGGTGACGGGGACTTTAATGAATGGCTGTTGGCCCGGGCCGGGC
>CAZJNQ010000050.1:4008-6328 GCA_964547475.1 uncultured Porphyromonadaceae bacterium | reverse complement strand
ATATCCAAAGCCGGTGACGGGGACTTTAATGAATGGCTGTTGGCCCGGGCCGGGCGTTAGGAATCCGTGGAGATGATTCGTTCATGCCGTATAGGGTTTCCGTGATTCACGAAAGAAGAGTTTATTGGCTTCCTGGTCACCGGCCACTTCGCCGGCAACAGGATTCCATGTAATTTTTCTTCCGGTACGGATGGCTATGTTACCCATGTGACTGACGCAATCGGACAGAATAGCTTCATTGAGCGGACAAGTTTCTTTCACGGTGCCTTTCACCACATCAATAAAGAGTTGTCCCATTTTATAGCCGTCTTCAATGATCCAGCCTTGTGCATCTTTCGGGAATTCATCCAGTTTGTGCTGAATTTCCGGGATATTTGATTCTGCTGAATTTCTTCCGACAGAGATCCAGCCTTTCGATCCAAAGAATGTAGTGGTGTTGGTGTCTTTCAATTTGCGATAATTCCAGACATCTTTTTCCCTGGCCATGTCGTCGCTCACGAATCTCAGTTTGACTCCGGATTTGTATTCGTAGTTCAAATCCCAGGAACAAATATTATCGTAAATACCGCCGGGTTCCCAAAATGTTCCTGTTCCTTCACAGGTATATTCCCCATCCATTTTATCCTTCATGGCCCAAATCATTATGTCGAGCGGATGTGCTCCCCAACCGGCCAGATAACCGATGCTGTAATCATTTTGAAAGAACGAGCCGATATTGGTCACGCGTTCAGGACAATAGGGATTCAGCCGGGCCGGACCGGTCCAGCGGTCATAATTAAAATCCTCCGGAACCGGGACTTCAATGCATTGAGGGGATGGAACATCGTTTTTCCCGGGTGCCCAGACTTCGACCCTGTCAACTTCACCAATTTTCCCTTCCCTGACCATGCTTACAACCAATTTCATATGGCTCATCGCCCGTTGTTGGGTACCGTAATGAAACCTGACATCATTTGCCTCCAGTTCCTTCTCTAGAATTTTAAAATCAGGGTAACTCAGCCCCAAAGGTTTTGCCAGCATCACGTGTTTCCCGGCTCTTGCGGCTTTTATTGCAGCCAAGACATGCCAGTGATCGGGGGTGGTTATATTCACCGCGTCAATATCCTTCCGTTCCAGAATCTCATTGAAATCCAGATAAGGCAAACATTCAGGGGCCTTCCTGTTGGTTTCTTTATAGTTCTGATTGACAAACCGGGCTGCCCCCGTTCGCCTGTCAAGGAAAGGATCGCAGGTGGCCACCGAATAAGCAGTATCCAAGGGCATGAACCAACTTCGCAAAGTTGCCTGTCCCATGTTTCCCACACCGATGTGAGCCAATAAAATCCGGTCGTTTGCACCTTTGGCACATCGCGATAAGATAGTGGGTGTTGCAAGGGTGCCACCCGTAATTATCGCAGCAGTTTTCAAAAAACTTCTTCTCGTTGAATGCATGTTATAAATGTTATTTAGTTAATCCGTAACAAGCTGATTCCTGAATCCGGCTTACCTTCTGAAAAACAGAGCATGGATGGATTTAAGGATAGTTAAAATTACACAAGTTGTTGTGTATAGTCAAAATGCTCCCATTTTTCAACTTTGAAAATAAAACCCCGCAACCATGAATTCCTGTGGTTAAGGTCTCGGATAAACCGTTACATTCGGGGCGCATTAATCCCATGATTTACGGAGGGTTCATCGAATTGCTCGATGATCTGGTCCCGGGAATGCGGGCAGAGATGCTGAACGACAGGAACTTTGAGGGCGTGGAAAAAGCCGCGTGGTGGTGCTATTATACCGGAGAACCAGTTGACTCTTCCTGCTCTTTCCATCGTAGCTATCGAATGTGCTGCAAGTAAATAGCTCAGGTACATTTTTCGAAAGCAGGTACAGGGATGCACAGGTTCCTGACCAAAAGATCGTTGCAAATGTTTTCCTATATTCGACCCATCAAAAACATGAGATACTTGAAGACGATATCCATTGCAATCCTGGTGTTGGCCTGCTGCCCCTTTGGCATTAAAGCGCAGGAGCTGAGTGAATGGCGCGAGGAGAGCCGCACCGGCGTATCAGCGGAAACGGGTCTGCTAAAATCATGGCCTGCCGACGGCCCCACCCTGCTGTGGAGCAACACGGAGCTTTATAAAGGGTACGCCTCGGTTACTTTTGGTAAGGATATCCTTTATACAACAGGAACCAAAGACTCCGATGAGGTTCTTTTCGCTTTGGATATGAAAGGCAACATTCTGTGGCAGAGCGTAATGGGGCGTGCCTGGAATGAATCAACCCCGGATAGCAGGGCAACGCCCACGGTTGAAGGCAACCGGGTTTACACCACCAGCGG
>CAZJNQ010000050.1:2143-3908 GCA_964547475.1 uncultured Porphyromonadaceae bacterium | reverse complement strand
CGGTGAAAAAAAGTGGGAACAATCCTGGAATTGCAAGGGTTCGATCATCGCGGCAGACGGGATGTTATACCTCTACGACGAAAAAAGGGGGAATGTCGGCCTGGTCAGACCTACTCCTGAAAAATTCGACCTGGTCAGCAGCTTCCAGATCAAGCAGGGAACTTCCGGTCCCTTCTGGACCCATCCGGTCATCCACAACGGCATCCTCTACATCAGGCATAACAATGCCCTGATGGCGTACGATATCAAGGCAAGGTAAAGGGGGATTTAGCTTTTATCCAGGAGCAAGAAACCGGCCAACTGCCTGTCCGGAGAGTGGTCAGAAACTGCCTAATTCTGAAGGTTTAACCACTGCACCACTTCGTCCTGTAATAATTTACGCAAGAACTTGTCGGGGGATGCTGTTGATTCCACAAACGAAGCATGCCGGGGAACGATGGAGAAAACCTTTTTGAATCCCATGTCGCTTTTCGATTCATCCAGGCCGCACAGGCAAACGACCGGGACATGGTGCTTGTCTCCCAGCCTGAGCATGCCAAGCGGGACCTTGCCCGATCCGGTCTGCGGGTCGAGCTTCCCCTCCCCGGTAATGATCAGGTCATATTGACCGATCCGGCCCTCCAGGCCGGTCAGTTCGGCCAGGGCATCCATTCCTTTTATCAGCCGGGCATGAAAGAAACTTTTCAGGCAAAAACCCAAACCGCCAGCTGCACCCGCTCCGGGAACATCAGCATCATCATGTCCCGTTTCCGTTTTGACAACCTCAGCCAGGTTGACCATACCCGCTTCAAGGGTTTCCACCATGGCCGGATCCGCTCCCTTCTGGGGCCCGTAAACCCGGGTGGCTCCCCGGGGACCCAGCAAGGGATTGTCCACATCACAAACCGCATAAAAGGTTGCCGCCCGGATCCCTGGATCAAGGGATGAGGTATCCAATGCGGCTATCCTGTCCAACACTCTTCCACCTTCCTCCCTGATTTCCTCACCGCTTTTATCAAGCAGTACCACTCCCATCGCCCGGAGCAGTCCCACCCCTCCCTCATTCACCCCGCTGCCACCCAGTCCGATATACACCTTTTCGGCCCCCTGCTCCAGGGCATCCCTGATCAGCAGTCCCAATCCGTACGTGCCTGCATTCATAGGGTTCCTCCCGGATTCGGCCAACAGGCCCAGTCCGGCCGTGACTGCCGATTCTATGACCGCTGTTTTATCATCCGTAAGGATATACCTGCAGGTGATCTCACGGCCCAACGGATCCTGGCTGCGTACCTGGCGCAAGGGTCCCGGGAAAAAATCCCCCAAAGCATCCAGGAATCCCTCCCCTCCGTCTGAAACCGGCAGGTAATCGACCGTGTGAATTGATTCCAGTTCCTGCTGAACGATCCGGCCGATCTCCCGTGAGCTCATCGTGCCTTTAAAGGAATTCGAAGCGACGAGGATTTTCATCTATTCCGATATTAGCTGACCACGTTGACCGGATTACCTTCCAGATAGGAGCGCAGGTTATCCATGGCGATCCCCATCAGCCTGATCCGTGCCTCCCTGGGTGCCCAGGCAATATGGGGAGTGATGGTGCAATTGGGAAGGTTCAGCAGGGGGTGGTTGTCCGGAGGCGGTTCTGTTTGCAGCACGTCCAGTCCGGCCGCCGCTACCTTGCCCGATTTCAGGGCTTCCGCAAGATCTTCCTCCACGATTAGCTGCCCCCTGGATGTATTGATCAGGATAACCCCATCCTTCATCCTGGAAATCGTTTTCCGGTTGATGA
>CAZJNQ010000050.1:0-2043 GCA_964547475.1 uncultured Porphyromonadaceae bacterium | reverse complement strand
CACAACCCGCAATCGGTTCACTCCTCCACAGCTCAAATTATAATTGAATCAATTGTGTTTAATTATTTTTGTGTATATTTAAAGTCGAACTTTAAATATGAACAACATGGAATACGTTCCACGAACCATTGAAAAGGAGGCTCTGCTATTGGCTGGGCATTATCCGGTCCTGACGATCACCGGACCCCGCCAATCGGGTAAAACCACCCTGGCCAGGCATCTGTTTCCGGATTTGCCGTATTTCAGTTTTGAGAATCCCGATATCAGGAGTCTTGTGGTCAATGATCCGCGGAGGTTCCTGAACCAACTCCCGAAGGGAGCCATCCTGGATGAGGTGCAACATATACCGGAGATCATCTCTTATCTGCAACAGATTGCTGATGAAAAGGGACCGGAGATTTTGTTTGTACTGACAGGCAGTAATCACTTTTCCATAATGGAAAAGGTCACTCAATCAATGGCAGGCAGGACGGGTATCCTGAAACTGTTGCCTTTTTCTTTGAGTGAGACCGGTCGGTCGAGCGGCAGCAGCACAGATGAATTGATGTATCGGGGTTTCTATCCCCAGGTGCACACCCGGAACCTGTCGCCGACGAAGATCTACCGGAATTATTATGAGACCTATCTGCAAAAGGACATCCGGCAACTCATCCAGATCAAGGATCTGCGACTGTTCGACAAATTCATCCGGATTTGCGCCGGACGAACAGGTAGTTTGCTGAATGCCTCGGCGTTGGCTAACGAAACGGGTGTATCGGTTCCAACCATCAAATCCTGGATTTCGGTTCTGGAAGCATCCTATGTACTTTACTTACTTCCGCCTTACTTCGAAAATATCAACAAGCGTCTGATTAAGTCTCCCAAACTCTATTTCTATGATGTTGGTATGGCTTCCTATCTGCTCGGTATAACGAATCCAGCGCAGATGAGCCGTGATCCCTTACGAGGTTCCCTGTTTGAAAACATGGTGGTTACCGAAGTGGTAAAGCACTATTTTAATACCGGGCAGGACCAGCCTTTGTACTTCTTTAGTGACAATCACCACCTTGAGGTTGATTTGATTATAAAAAAGGCTGATGAACTGATTGCACTCGAGATAAAATCCGCACAGACTTTTAATACAGATTTCTTAAAAGGATTAAACCGGCTGACGGAACTGATGGCAGGCCGGATCACATCAGATTACCTGATTTATGACGGAACAACGGAACAAACCGGACCACGGTCCATCCTGAATTTCAGAACAATGCCCAGAGTACTAAATGAACTGTAATGAAGATATTACCAATCCCCTTTGCACAGAAATCGGCTGCTCACTTTAAACGTGAATATCAACCCTGGGATTTATCGCTGTGATTTCGAAATTCTGTCCAATTCACTAAAGGGCCAAGCCATTTACTTTCTTAGCTACTTCCGTAAGTGCGACCTGAATAGCGGACTCAAATGTTGGCTTGAATTCCTGCCAACGCGACAGCATCTCAAGGGCCTGTTCTTCCGTTAACTGTCCACTTTCAACCAGGCAGGCCATTCGGATTAACCAATCCGGACCGATGTTAAAGGCCTCTCCGAATGAAAACAGGCTAATCGTCAAAGGATAGCAACCATTTGACCTGTATTTGTAAAGATTAATTTTACTCCTCCGTCCGGCTTCCTTCAGGGTGAGACCGTATTTATGCGGAAGGTTAAGCATCAACTGCTTGAGCACTTCGCATTTCCTTTGGTAGTTTGGTTTGACACTCATAACGATATTTGTTTTGTCTGGAGGACTAAGTAAAGTTAGGCATTCCATGTGTAATCCACATTATAAGATTTTGATTTTAACCTACTTTCTCCCGCTTAATTTCGATGGGGGGAGGGGGGGTATAATAGGTTGATAATCTGTTTGTTAAAAAACCGTGGAGTTTTAAAGATTGTCCTACTTTCTCCTGGACTGTATGTTGGAAGTGCCTACATTTATAATAATATGAATAGTAAAACATTCACTATGAACGAGAATCGATTATTAATCAGTCTGAGAATCAATCTAAAAAGTGGGTCTTGAGG
>CAZJNQ010000049.1:0-21277 GCA_964547475.1 uncultured Porphyromonadaceae bacterium | reverse complement strand
ACCCCCAATTCGCTGGAAACCCATATCCTGCCCTTGTGATCTTCTACAATTTGTTTTACAATGGACAACCCAAGGCCCGAACCTGATTTGATATCCTTTGGAGCATTGCCGGCCCTGAAAAACTCATCAAAAACCTTTGGCAGGTCTTCCCTGGGAATTCCTATCCCGGAATCAGATATCTCGTTGAGCACATGATCGAACCGGTTTCTGATATTCAACTCGATATGGCCTTTTGCAGGGGTATATTTGATGGCATTCAGCAGCAGATTCGAATACAGCTCCTCCAGCGCAAAAGGATTTCCAATTACGGGCCCGATATTTTTGTCGATAAAACTATTGATCTCAATTGATTTATCATGAGCAAGAATCTGGGCGGTTGCCAAAACCTTGTCAATGATGGTGTATAGTGAAACTTCTTCAAATTCCTGTACCTTTTGCAGGCGTTTCCGGGTCAGATTCAATAAATCCTTGATGAATTTTGTCAGAAGTTGAGTCCTCTCGCCGGCCCTATCAACAAACTCCTGTTGCCGGTCATTCATGGGACCCGAAATTCCGGAACGGAGCACTTCAAGGCAACTCGTTATGGCTCCGAGATGACCTTTAATATCATGGGTTACACGTAGAACATATTCGTTCCGCAATTTATCCTTGTTGTCAAGTTCAAGGTTGGTTTTAACATAAGTTTCTTCAATCTTGATTGATTTAGTGATGATCAGATGAGTCAGGTTGACGACTAAAAATGAGGTCAGAAGAAAGACAAAACCGGCTCCGCCCAGAAATAACAGGTTCTGGTAAAGATCCGCCCCCACAAATCCCTCCAGATGATAATGCGGCAGGACTTCAAGGTATTCCAGAAGCGCAAGTGATCCGATCAAAAGGAGCCCTAAACCTGCATAGATATAGCTTAATACGGTTGAAAAAATTGAACTGGCAATGATCATATGCAGGAAATAAAAAAGAATAAGGGGATTTTCCACCCCTCCTGAGAAATGGATGATACCTGTCAGAATAACCAGGTCCGAAATGATCTGAAAATGGATATCCTGTTTTATCCTCGGAAGAACGCGGGGACCACCCCTTTTCAGGATATATCTTAGAATAACCAGGTGCGAACAGTTAAGCAGTAAAAGGATGGTAGCAAGAATATAGATGGGGCCGGCATGTATCGAAAATTGAAGGACATCTTTAACCACAAATGTGGCTATGATCAGTATAACAATAGCAATCCAGCGTATCCGGATGAACCACCTGTCAAAAACCACGTGGGCCGGAACAAGTTTGTCTTGCATCGGATCGGAGGGATCAGGTTGGCAACATCTCGTTAATTATCTCGATCAGCAGGGAGGGATCAACCGGTTTATCCTGGAACCTGACATTGGGAAACAGGTTTTCATCTTCAACCGCTGAATAAAGATTCACTCCGAGGGCATCGGCCATGCCCGTGAGCAGGATAATTGGCATTTTCCTGTATTCCGGATCTTTCTTGAGGACATGAAGGAGATTGTATCCCTCAAGATTGGTGTTCATCATTACATCCAGAACCAGCAACCGGGGTTTTTCCTCTTTAAGCTTGATCAAACCGGATTGACTATCCGTGGCGGTCAAAACCAGAAAACCTTTGCTCTCCAATATGACCTGAAGTGATCTTACCAGATCTTCATCGTCATCTATCAAGAGAATTTTATCTTTCATTATCTTTAATTATAGTGAGTTAACATAAGGTTTGCAGATGATTAAATAGTCGTTACGGTTTCTTCCCTTCCGAGTATCAATCCGTCGATTTGTGCCATGATCTGCTTGTCCGAGAAATGCCGGCCTTTTATGGCTGAAGAAGGGCAGGCAGCTACGCATACCCCGCAAGCCTTGCAGAGGGCGCTGATTATATGACTGTGCTTTTCCAGCTCATTGAATTCGATGGCACTGAAAGGACACAGTAGATTGCAAAACCGGCAACCGGAGCAGAGTTTTTCATTGACTTCGGAGAAAACAGCCTCAACTTCAATTTTACCCTTGGCTATTTTAGAGAGAATCCTGGCTGCTGCAGCCCTCGCTTGTGCTACAGTGTCCGGAATATCTTTCGGTGACACACAGGTCCCGGCAATGAATACCCCGTCGGTAGTGGTTGCAACAGGTTCCAATTTCGGATGGCTTTCAATAAACCAGCCATCTTTATCCCTGCTTATATTGACAAGGTGTGCAACTTCTCCCGAATCTTCGCGTGCTTCCATGCCTACCATCAACACCACCAGGTCTGCCGGTATTTCGATCTGTTCTCCCGATAATTTCTCACTGACTTCAATCAGCATTTCACAATCATCCTTTGGGCCGGCCCTTCTGATGACGGGGCGGTCATTCTTTTCATACATAAGAAACAGGGTCTTCACCTCGGAGGATCTGCGGTAGAAATCCTCGTGGCCCTTGCCAAAGGCATGCATATCTATATAAATATCAGACACGTAGCAATTGGGTATGGCCGATTTGATCTCATGAACGTATTTTAAGGCGGTCATGCAGCAAACGCGTGAACAATAACTATGAAACTCCTGGCTCCGGCTGCCGACACAATGGATAATAGCAACGTACCTGGGTTTCCTTCCTTCCCGGGTCTCAATTTTCCCAGCCCTGATCATTTGTTCGAGTTCAAAGCTGGTTATTACATTGGGTAGTTTTCCGTATCCGTAATGAGTGATCCGGGAGGCATCAAATTCCTTGTAGCCGGTACAAACGATCACATTCCCGATGCTGACTTCCAAAGGCGATCCATAAGCAACCGTCTTGCCGTTTATTTGCCTGATCCTCGCTGAAAAATTCCCCACGAAACCGTTAAATTCCGCAACTTCGGATTCCAGGTATAAATTTATGTTCTTGTGCCCGGTAATCCTCGCAATCCTCTCTATAATCAAGTCACGGGCTGAATACAGGTAGGGTGCGGTCAGATCCACACGTGCCAGGTTGCCCCCAAGGCGGTTGTTCTTTTCAACCAGGTAAACCATGTGACCTGCATCGGCAAGTTCCAGTGCCGCTGTCATACCGGCTATCCCCCCTCCGATTACCAGGACGTTGGGACACATATCAACCGATACGCTTTCGAGTGGTTCGTGCAGCAACACCCTGTTAATTGCCGCCCGCGTGAGCAATTTTGCTTTTTCGGTTGCCTCCCCCGGATCTTCGTGAACCCAGCTGCATTGCTCCCGGATATTGGCCATTTCAAATAGGTACTGGTTCAATCCGGCCGTTTGCAGGGCACTTCTGAATGTACGCTCATGCATGGTCGGACTGCAGGCGGCTACAACGATCCTGTCGAGATGGTTTTCCCTGATGTCCTGTACGATCATTTCCTGGCCAGGGTTTGAACACATGTATTTGTAGGTTTTGACCAGGGCGACATTGGGAAGTCCCGCAACAAACTTGGCAAGAACTTCAACATCCACGATCTTCGCGATGTTGGAACCGCACATGCAAATGTAGACTCCGATTCTGCTGTTGTTCATAATCTGACGGTTTAGGATCTGATTGAAAGGGCCGGTTCCAGGCCGTAGCTGTTCCCCCGTGTAAGAGCATCCCGGCGAACAGATGAAAAATACATGGCCAGTGGCCTGTAAATCAGATGAGACCATTTGCTGAACGGCATTCTCAGCAACCATGGGACCACGAACATCAGGTGAATCACGTAGGTAACATTCGCCCATTCATTCAAACCTGTGCGGTGGAAAATATGCTGGGTGATTCCGGTTACCGTGATGAGACACAGAAGAACCACGAATACCCAATCGGTTCCGTGTGATTTCTTGTATTGAACATGTGTTTTCATGAACCTGCTGCGGATAAAGTAAATAGTTCCTGCAACCAGGCCAACGGAGGCCAGGTATCCGAAAACATGAACCTGCCAACGGATCTCCGGGCCAAATTGCAATTGTTCGAGAAAGACCATGACCAATACCAGCATGGTCACATAACCGAGCATCAAACCCAGGTGCAGGATCCAGGGCATGAAAACTTTATGCTTCCGTTTGGACTCACACTCAGCATACCGTTTCTGGGTGAAGAAATGCCAGGGGACCAGGTACAGATGCTTCAGGTACAGCCAGAAAGGCTGAGAAACCGGTGATCCTTTTACCATCGTGAAATACCACATCCTGAATGCATTGATCAAAAGGAAAAATGCCAGGATTGCCCCAACCGTAAGGTCAAAACGATGAACGAACGTGCTTGAAAGAAAAGCGTTCGTGCCGTCATACACTGCAAAATCACCGTTTGTGATCCCATAAAAAACCAGGAAAACACCCGTAAGGATGGCCACGGTGACAATGGCTGTTATCTCAGCAAGACGTGATCTGAAAAACAGTGCGGCCAACCCGGTAAAATCATAAACGGAAATCAACCAGCGCCTGAGGCTCATCATTGTTTCACCGGGATCAGCCTCCCTTGGACACTGCTCCGAACATTGCCCGCAATAATAACATAACCAGGGCTCAAGAGTCATTTTCAGCTTTCCATTGAGCCCCATTTGCAGCAATCGCATTGACTTTCTCGGAAATTTGAAGACTTGATCGGCATGTGGACAAACAGTTGAACAGTCCCCGCACTGGTAACAGTACATCACATCTTCCGCTCCAAAACGTTCAAGTTTGTCAATGAACATCGGATTGACCCTGATCGCCATCTGGACCTCCTTCTGTTTTTTAAACCATTTGTATTTGTTTGGCTCTTGATTCGATCTCGCTCAGCGACAAGCTTCCCAGATCTCCAAGCCCCATTCCGCTTGAAATACTGCGCAGCACTCCTGCTGCAACGGCTGAAGCCTGGGCTACCGTATCTGGAATATCCTTCGGCCCCTGGCACATGCCGGCCACAAAAATACCGCCCCGTTCGGTTTCCGTTGGATTTCCGTTATAATCCAATTCCGAAAACCATCCGTCCGAATCCCTGATGATGCCTAGCATTTGGCTTAGCTCCGCCGTTCCGGGTGTCGGTATAAGGCCGACAGCCAGAATAACCATGTCAACCTTGAATTCAACCAGTCGGTCGTTCATGATGTCTTCACCCTTGACAATCATTTGTCCGTTTATATTGTCAACCGAAGCCGAGTGGCCCCTGACGATGAACGTACCTTCCTGTTTGATCCGTTCGGCAAACTCTTCATAACCTTTCCCGAAAGCTCGCATATCGATATAAAACTCATAACATTTTACCTCCGGGATCTTTTCCCTGATCAGGTGTGCGAATTTCAGGGAATACATGCAGCATACCCTGGAACAATAGGGATTGTACTTCTTGCTGCGTGAACCCACACAATGGATGATAGCGACACTCCCGGGCGGCTTGCCTTCAGGATTGAAATACCATTCCTCTTCCTGCGTTTTTTTATTGATCCTTGAAGATTTGGTCACAATTTTTCCACCCGTTGTTCCGGATGCATTGGTCAGCCTTTCAAATTCCAGTGAGGTCAGAACATTCGGATATTTTCCGTATCCATACTGGTCCAGCCGGGATATATCCAGCATTTCATAACCTGTAGCCAGGATCACGTTCCCAACTTCCACCGTAACGGCCTTGTCTTGTTCCAGCAGGCTTATGCACTCTTTTGGGCATTTTTTCAGGCATGCACCGCATTTTTGACCCCCTGTCTGGATATAGGTGCAATTCTCCGGATCGACCAGATAAGAATTAGGAACCGCTTGAGGGAAAGGCACATAAACAGCTTTTCTCAATGAAATACCCGCATCAAACTCACTGGGGACCTTGACCGGACATACATCGGAACATAGGCCACAGGCCACACAGGAGCCGGAATCAACATAACGGGCCTTTTGAAGTATTTTCACCCGGTATTCACCGGGATGACCGGTTATCTCGGTGACCGTTGAATTGGTCATCAAGTGGATCAGGTCGTGCTGACCCACGTTAACCATTTTTGGGGTAAGGATGCAAGCAGCACAATCAAGGGTTGGGAAAGTTTTGTCAAACATGGCCATATGTCCGCCGATCGTCCCTGTTTTTTCCACAAGGAACACTTCATAGCCGGCATTAGCGATTTCCAGTGAGGCCTGTATTCCGGCAATTCCACCCCCGATTACCAGCGTGGCATGATGCACAGGGTTCCCGGATGGAACGGCAACCAGGGAAAACGGGACACCCATGCTGGCGCAGGCCAGGACCGCCTTGGCCCGGTCATGCATATTCCGCGCGGTGGCGCCATGTTCTTTGAATGATGCAAGGCGTACTTCATCCGTATTCCCACCGGCTTTTGAAACAGCAGTTGTAAAAAAAGGTTTGAAATAACCTGGCATATCCCCGGCAATGACCACCCTTTCAACCCGGTTTGCAATCAGTTCCTCACTGATCGCGGGTGCCTGAAGCTGCGACATGTTCCCCATAACCCTGACTAATTCGACCCCCGGAAGGTTGGCCGCGTACTTTGAGATGGCATGGATATCCAGGTTGATGGGATCTTCCACCTGGCAGAAATAAATAGCGGTACGCATATCTTTCTTCTATGATGTGAATCTTGAAATAGTCCGCAGAATGTTGCCCGTCCTGTCCCTTATATTTAAAACGAAGGGCATATTTCCCGGCAGGCTGTGAGTAGCACAGGAAAAGCATGGATCATAGGCCCGGAAAGCCATTTCAATCATATTCAGGATTCCGTCGGTAACCTCGGTATTTTTCCTTATCAATCCCTGTGCTGCTTTTTTCAGGGACATGCAGATGGCTCCGTTATTATTGGTGGTACCTACGATGATGTTCACTTTCTGCACCATACCTCTCTTGTCGGTCCAGTAATGGTGTGTTAGGGTCCCTCTTTGTGCCTCCACGATACCCACTCCTTCACCATGGATCTCACCCAGCGGAGCCCTGAGTTCTTTTCCCCATATATACGGATCCCTGGCAAGCTCCAGGCATCTTTCCGAAGAGTAAAGCAATTCAATCAACCTGGCCCAATGCATGGCAAGGGTTGCGTGAACAGGCTTCCCTCCAAGGGTGTCATACATCCTTCTATACTCTGCCTGGGCCAAAGGGGTGGCCATCCCGTCGGCAGCATTGAGCCGGGATAATGGGGTTGCATGGTACAAACCCGACTCCTGGCCCTCAGTGAATCCGGTCCACCCTTTCTTTTTCAGATAGGGGAATTTCAGGTAACTCCAGGGCTCTACATGTTCGGCAACATAATCAAGGTAATCCGGTGCAGAATACTTATATAATTCATGTCCTTGAATATCCACCACTCTGACTTTCCCGTCATAAAAATTGACCCTGTTATTATCATCCACCAGTCCCATGGAATGAAGAACCAGTGAATAGGGTCCGTTCAGAATCAGGTCCACATAATCTTTGTTGCCTAGGACGATATCCGAAAAAACCGACAGGGAGAATTTTGAAAATTCAATAAATCCTTCAGCTTTTGCGGCTATTCCGGCAGCTTCTTCCTCGGTCAATCCTTTTCTTACTCCCCCCGGAATATTCATCACCACGTATGTTTGATGCCCGCCTAGAAGTGCCTGGATTTCCTGGGCCAACCTCCGCTGCCTGATGACCTCCTTTCCGATTTCAACCCCCACCTTGCCGATAACCCCGAGAATATTCCTTTCGGCGGCTGGTGCCTGGGGCCCGACCACGAAATCAGGAGCAGCGAGGGCATAAAAATGTGCAATATGGCTATGGATAAAATGAGCCATGTAGAATAATTCGCGCAGTTTTTTGGCTGTTGGAGTCGGTTCCACACCAAAAACCGCATCTACCGCCTTGCCGGAAGCCATATGGTGGCATCCCGGGCAGACGCCGCAAATTTTTGTGACTATTGCAGGCAGTTCCTCCACGGGCCTTCCTTCGCAAAACTTTTCGAATCCCCGAAGTTCCGGTACCTGAAAATACACATTGCTTACTTCACCCTCGTCATCCAGGAAGATCTCAATCTTTCCATGACCTTCCAGCCTGGTGATGGGATCAATGGTAATGCGCTTCATTTAATGTTCCTCCTGATTATTGCGGACGGAAGACTGAACCTGTAAAAGGTTCCCGCGGGATCTACCAGCCCTTCAAGGACCTGTTCGATTCCCTCCGGATCTTTTTCATCGATGACACTGGCAATGGCCGACATCATCTTTGCCCCCGGATCAATTGCATCGGCTGTCGGGCCATAACAGCCGCGGCACGGGGAATTCCCGTTAATACAACGATGACCGCAACCCGAACGTGTGGCCGGGCCCATGCAAATCACGCCCTGTTCCATGAAACAGGTTACGCCGTCGTCCTCAACCTCCCAGGGACGGTAGAAGCGGCTGATTTTCTTGTTTTCCGTTTTTTTCCGGCTGCAGTCATCACACTGAGCCTTCTCTCCCGCCCCGATGACGGAACCTTTTGGAGGCAGCGGCCGGCTGTTGGCGATTGCCATGAAAACTTCAACCAGCCGTTCCGTTTGGGGTGGGCATCCGGGGATGAAAAAATCAACATCCACTACATCCTTTAATGCCCGGACATCATTATAGAATACCGGGATCTCAAGGTTTCCTTCCGGAACTTCATATTCCGGAACCGGTCTGACTTTCAACGGATTCACGGTGGATTCGGTTTCTTCATATACCCGGCTGAAAAGGGCTTCCTTTGAAGACAGATTGGCGAGACCGGGAATTCCGCCCAGATGGGAACAGCTCCCGTAAGCCACAAGAATCTTGCTTTTCTTTCTCAGTAACTTTGCTATATGCTCATTCTCGCTGTTTCTGACCGCTCCATTATACAGAGCCAGATCTATGAATCCATCGGGCATCATTTCCACGTCCTTGTACTTGGTATCAAGGGCGATAGGCCAGAATACAAGGTCGGCTGCGGCAACGACATCAAAAAGAAGTTCATGCACGTCGAGCACGGAGACACAGCATCCGCCGCAGGCAGCGCCCCAATAAATCGCCAGGTTGAGTTTTGTTTTTTTTGTTTCCATAACCATATGACATGGACCTTATGAATAGGATTCAATTGCCGCCGGAATTCTTGTAGGCCCCAGTTCTTTAATTCTTTCCGTGAATGCATCCACCAGGTCAGCAAACTGCTTGCCCTCGCTTGCACTGATCCATTCGAGTTTCAACCTGTCCTTTTCAATTCCCATCTGCTGGATGTAGTGTTGAAGCAACATATACCTCCTGAGACAACGGTAATTACCTTCCTGGTAATGGCAGTCGCCGGGATGACATCCGCAAATCAGAACACCATCGGCTCCTTTTTTAAAAGCCTGCAGAACAAATGTGGGTTCAATCCGCCCTGAGCACAATACGCGGATGTTCCTGACCCTTGAACCATACTTTATACGAGAGGTGCCGGCGAGATCCGCACCTGTATAAGAGCACCATTTGCAAAGGAATGCAATGATTTGAGGTTTGAATTCCATTTCGAGTTTCTTTAATTATGATCCAATTATCTTACACTAAAATGCTGATAACTAGGATAGAAATCCAAATCATTGGATAGGTGCCCCGGTATGTAATAGAACTCCGTACTTGCGGATTATGTCAGGTTTTTCACCAGATTTGTTAGTTGATTAACAAAAATATAAAACGGATTGATATTTTCAAGAGTCAAGTCATTTTTAACAATTCATGAACCTGACTTAGTGACGATAGGGCCTCCCTCTAACCGTCAAAAAGCTTATCAGCATAAACCATCTCTTCCGCCACGGCCAGCCGCGATCTCCGGAAAGGCGTGGAAGCCAGGCTTTTTGAACGGGAGGGCGATAAAAACAAGACCGTTTACCGGATCGTCTGATCCCTGTCATGTTGTTATCCTGGGTACTGGCATTTTATGACCGTAATATTTTCTCCATGGGCCTGCCTTTGGCCAGTTCGTCCACCAGTTTATCCAGATAGCGGATCTTCTGCATGAGCTTGTCTTCGATCTCCTCCACCCGGCAGCCGCAAATAATCCCGGTGATTTTCGACACGTTCGGATTGATCAGAGGGGCCTGGGCGAAAAACTCTTCGAGAGTACACTTGTTTTCGATTTGGAGAGCCAGGGTTTGCCCATCATAACCGGTCAGCCAGCAAATGACGGCATCGACCTCCGCCTTTGAGCGCCCCTTTTTCTCTGCTTTTTGTATGTATAGCGGGTAGACGCTCGCGAAAGGCATTCTGAAAATGCGGGAATTGTCCATTTTTTCACCTGTTATTGATCAAAGTTAATGGCTTTCCCGGTTTCGCCGGTAAAATCCGGCATTCAGGCAACAAACCGTTGCCGATCCTGTTGTGGATCCGGTAACAAGCCTTTGCAGATTTTGAAAACATTATCTGCTTTTCCTCATTCCTGATCAACGTTTCCAAGAGATAACGACTTGGTTTTTCAATTACCGGATCCTTGGCAAACGCTTCAGCACCTTGTCTGCCGCGAGCTTGCCGGTCAGGATCGAGATGGGCAGGCCTGAAGGGCTGTAAACCCATTGGCCGGCCTGGTAAACCGATGGCACAATGGTATCAACGGATTTGGCGGATTTATACATTTGATTTACCACCGGGATGTAAGGATTGGTGAAAGCCCATCCCGTAATGCCGCCATCGGTATTGCCGGTAAGCCTCTCAATGGTTAATGGTGATGAGGAAAACCGGTCGGTAATCTTCTCCCTGAAACCCGGAAAGATACTGTCATTCAATACCCGGATAAACTGCTGTTCCAGAAAATCCTTCATCTCCTCCGTCCATCCGTTATCATCTATTTTCTTGGCCAATTGGTAATCAAATAACAAGCTGACAATCAGTCCCGTAGTTCCTTCCGGAGCCATCCCCGGATCGCGCAGGACCGGGATGGATATTTCATAGGTATTCAGGTCGCAGTAATCCTTCAGATATTCTTTGAGCCTGTTTTTTACTTCAGCTTTCTGAGGATCAGGTTGCTTTTGATTCAGAAATTCGGACATACTATGTCTATCCAATTGGGATAATCCTGATTTACTTGGGGTATAGAAGAAATGCCCGGTGCATATACCGGAAAAATATTCCTTCTTTTCATGAACCGTCAGATAAACCGTGAAAACCGAATCGCCTCCCTTTAAATCTTTAAGCAAGGACCGCTTTCCCTCGATTTTTCTTTTCATTTCCGGATCACTCAGGTGATCCAACGGGATGCTGTTGTACAGGAGTTTCAGGTCAGCTGCCCAGATCAGGTTATCGTATCCGATTCGATTACCCTGGTTATCCTGTACATATTTACCCTCAGGATTCAGGCTTTCGATGGTTGTGGAGGTTTTGATCTGACCGCCATGCACAACAATATAATCAGCCAGCTTTATCGGAAGGGTGGCAGTTCCGCCTTTAGGGTAAAAATAATCGAGATAGAGCCGGAAATAGCTTAATGCAAAGGAAGTAGGCGTTTTTTGAAAGAAATGCTGCGCAATGATGTCGATTAATTGCTGATTTCCGGTTAATCTCTTCAGGTACTCATCCACGGGTTCATTGAGTTTGCCTATTTTCCGGATGGTCAAAATGAATTTGAACATCCAGGGAAGAATGACCCGGAGCAGGTACTTCTTATCTTCTTTAATATTCAGAAAAGCCGGATTATCAATTCCATACAGGACATCCATATAGTCCATGATTTTCCGGATCTCCCGGATGATCAAACGGATGTCATTTTCACTATCAGGAAATTGTGATACCAGGAATGCCTCATACTGGTTCAGGCTGTTTGCATCTTCAAGCTTAAGGACGCGATCGCCAATACCGATGGATACCTGGCTTTTAACGAAATCAACAGGAATGCCCAATTGCTTCAGCATGGGCAAAACAATGCCCGAGTTTTCAATGGATCTTAATCCTGCATCAAAGAAAACCCGGTTTCTTTCAAATGTCTGAACCAGGCCTCCGGTTTTGGCCTGTCTTTCAAACAGGACGACCGACCGGCCCGCCCGGGCAATGTAGGCTGCGGCAGTAAGTCCGGCAATGCCGCCACCTACAATGACAGTATCGTATTTAGTATCGGAACTCTTCATCGAGCCGGGTTAGTTCTTTGCTGATCCGGAATATCCTTTTCCCTGCTTCCCTGTTCATGGCATGCGGTGCGGGAATTTCCTCGTTCGTCTGGTTGAAGAATTTACCGCTCACGCTTTCCAGTTCAGGAGATGAAGCCAGATAATAGATGGCTTCGCCTGAGATTTCGGGATTTTTTAATAAGGGTTGAATGATCAAACGGGAATAGAGATTGTAAAGCCAGCCGTTATTTTGCCCGATATGGGATTTTACGGCTCCGGGATGCATGGCATTGATCGTGACTCCCGTTCCTTGAAGGAAATCATTGAATTCCCAGACGGTCATCAGTTGGGCGGTCTTGGAAGCACCATACCCTTTCAGGCCGCGGTACCGCCTCTTTTCCCAGGTAAGATCTTCCGGGTTCAGGCCGTTAAACCGGTGTCCTTCCGAATTGACCTGGATGATCCGTGAGGGCGCGCTGTCAATCATCCGTTTCAGTAACATTCCGGTCAGCAGGAACGAAGCGAGATGATTCACGCAAAAAGCGGTTTCATGGCCTTCCGGCGTGAGTACCCGGGTAGTCATGTGAACTCCGGCAACATTGATCAGGACATCGATTTTAGGATAATCATGTAAAATGGATTCAGCCGCTTTCCTTACCTCGCTCAACCGGGTGAAATCGGCCAGGTAGTATCGGGGGGCATGAGGTGAAAGTGCACGAAGCTCTTCGCAAAGGGCCTCTGCTTTTTCCTGATTTCTGGCGATCATGACTATCCGGGCACCGCCTTTTGCCAACCGGACGGCAGCCTGATAGCCCACTCCGGAGGTAGCCCCGGTAATGACACAGGTCTTTCCCTCCAGCGATTCCCCTGATTTTTTCTGCGGGAGCCGGCTATTGGAAATGAATTTCAACTCATCAGGAAGCTCGAACCTGCGTTTACCCATCACCCGAATTTTCTTTTTAGAAAACGTCTGTACATCCTGCCAAAGCGGGGTATATTGTTGAAGATATCACCCCATAGATCATAATAATCCCTCTGTTCGATGATTAAACCGTCATCGCTTAATCTCAGTTTAGTTGAACCGTAGAGCGGGGTGCTGGGCCATTTCTTGAACATCATGGTCATGATCCAATCGAAAATAATCACGTTACCGTTCTGGGCTATGGATACGATCTCCATATTCAGTTGTTTTGTGCGTGCTGTCAAACGGCTGCACATGGCTCTAAACTCTTCAATGCCATCGATATGCTGGATGGTGTCCTGGAAAACGAGGTCCTTGTGGTAATAGGGAAAGATATGCGACCAATCCGGCTTGCCGTCCGTATTGTAAGTCTTGGACCATAATTCCATGATGATATCTGCATTGAGCCGCCTAAGCGGTTTTCCGTCCGACGTAGTTTTATCCTCCCCCATAGTCATTTGTAAGGCTGGGCTTTTTTGATTCTGCACCACACCCCATGGTCAAATATCAGAATTCCAAATTAAAAAGCAAAGCAGATGCATTTTTGTAACGCATGCAGCCTTGATCCCACCCTCTTTATTCTCTAGTCTTCCGTCTTCTGTCTACCGTCTTTCCTCCTGTACGCCGCCCAGTAGATAATCGGAACAATATAAATACTGACGAGCGTCCCGATGGTCATGCCGCCCATGATGGTCAGCGCCATGGGTTTCTGGAGATCCGTTCCAAGACCTTTGAAAAACAGGAACGGGGCCAGTCCCAGTACCGTCGTGAGGCTCGTCATGATGATCGGCTTGAGGCGCCTCTGTCCCGCTATATGGACCGCCTCGAGTACGCTGTATCCTTCGGCGCGGGTGCGGTTGATGGTGTCGATCTTAAGGATGGAGTCGTTGATAATGATCCCCGACATCACGATGATCCCGATGGCCGACATCAGGTTCATTGTTTCACCAAAGATCCAGAGCATAAACAAAGCCCCGGCTATGTCGATAGGCAATTCGATCAGCACGATCAGCGGCTGCAGGAAGGATTCAAACTGGGCTGCAAGAATGAAAAAGAGCAACAAAACGGATATCAGCAGTACTACTGCCAGTTCTTTCATGAGAGCCTTCCCGGTAAACCAGGTGCCCGCGAAATCCGCCTGGAGTGTGGTGGAATTCCTGAGGCCGTCCTTGATTTTATCGATGATGTCCGGTGTTCCCATATCTGCCGACCTGACTTCCAGCGGCACATATTCCCCGATCCGGGAAGCCCGGATGGTTTTATACTGTTGTTCATGCCCCAGGGTAATCATGGCCGCGAGGGGATACTCTTTCCCGTCGGTGTTCCGGACAAAAGTCCGGTTAATGATATCAATGGCGGATTTCGGATCGTCTGAGAGTAATATCGGGATAAACTTCTGATAGGTTTTCAATATCCCGATCTGCTTCTGATTAAAGGCTTTCTGAAGCTTGTCCGCCACTTCGCCGAAAGTCACCTTGTAGAGCAGCAGCCTTTCGGGATCCACCTCAACCACAATCTGATCATGAACCGGGACCGGCACAAACTGTATGTTTTCAGCACGCGCAAGCGAATCGGTGAATTGCCATACCTCCTCAAGGCGGGGCTGTTCCTGGCCCCTCATGCTGGTCAACTGGGTTAGTAACTCCGGCATATCCGAAGCGAAGATGGCTTCGAAAATATTCTCCGGAGGGTGAAAAGTCACTTTTGCCAACGGATAATGTGCTGTCAGGTAATTCTTTACATGCTCAACCACCCGGTTCACCGAATCCGAGCTATTTATCATCAGGTAAATCTCCGCTTCCGATGCCGTTTTTTCGGCCTCCCGGTTCAGGATAAACTGCTGTTCCCCCACCAGGCTGGAAAACTGCAACAGACTGTCGGGTATCGATTGAACCAGTGCCTCAATCCGCCGGGCATTTTCCTCCACATGGATCGGCTCGTTCCAGTCGAGGACCGTAACCACTTCCGTCTGTTCCAGTTCGGGGAACTGGGTGACACCGATGGCACGGTACAGCGGGTACGTGGCGGCCAGCATCAGAATAAACACGACCAGGTAAACGGCGCGGTATCTGAATACATGATCGAATGATTTCTGATAGGCTTTTTCATAGTCTATCGTGTTGATCCTGCTCAGAAACCGGTTGGAGGCTCCCTTGGGCTTCCTGATAAAGAACAGCCGGAACAAGGTCGGTATCAGGGTAATGGAAACAAAGAAAGAAGTCGCAAGACCTATGGCCACGGCAATGGCTTCGTCATAAAAGAGAGCCCCGGAAATCCCGCTCAGGAAAACCAGCGGCACGAATACGGCACAGGTGGTGAGCCCTGAGGAGATCAGCGGCCGGATCACCTCATTGGTGCCGTGGATGCAGGCTTCGTCTATTGGTTCACCCCGGGCCAGGTATTGATTGATGTTGTCAATGACAATGATGGAGTTGTCGATCATCATTCCCACGGCCAGCACCAGCCCGGAGAGGGAAATGATGTTCATCGAGATGCCGAACAGATAAAAGAGCAGAAAGCATACGACCAGGGAAACGGGAATGCTGAAAGCGATCAGTACAGGAGAACGGAAATCCTTCAAAAACAGGAACATGACCAGGATGGCAAGGAATGCGCCAGACCACAGGCTCTGCTTGAGGTTTCCAATAGAATAGGTCAGGATTTTGGTCTGGTCCTTCTCGATCTCAAAGTTCAGATCGGGATAATCGGTCCGGTAGGTAGTGAGCAGTTTGTCGAGTTCGGTTTTCAGGTCAGCCATGCGGGCATCCGACTGCTTGATGATGGAGAGGCACAACCCGGTCTTGTCACGGTTCAGGAATATCCCGCGCCGCTCCTGAGGCCTGATCTCAAGTTCGGCAATCTCCCTGAGTTGCAGCATCCTGTCGCCCGACCCGATATAGAGATTGGCGACATCTTCGATATTCTTCAGGTAGTTGGTGAACTGGATATGGTACTGGTAGTAGCCCTCCCTCACCATCAGGTTGCCGATCGAGGCGCTGTTGCTCTCAAGCGTTTTCAGGATGTCATTATCGGTGATTCCCAGGCTTTGCATCTTATCATTATCGGGTTTGATCACGAGTTCCGGTTCGAGCGAACCGGTCATGTCAACCATGGCCACCTCGGGCAGCTGCTCGATCCGTTTCAGGATGACAGCTTTGGTGAATTCGCTCAGCTCGACCAGTTTCTGCGGATTGGCCCATTCGGTTTTATGCGTGACCATCACATTGAAAACGGGAATATCGGTGGCGGATGCTTTCACCACCCGCGGCCGGTCGAGTCCGCGCGGCACCTCGTCCATCACATCGTCGATCTTTTCATTGCACTCGATATAGGCATAATTAATATCCGTTCCGTGCGTGAATTTCATCCGGATAATGCCATAGCCGTCGCGCGTTTCACTTTCGATATTCTCCAGGTGGGCCACGCCGAGAAGCTGGTTTCTCAGGCCCTTGATCACCGAGTTCTCCATCTCCCGGGCCGGGATCCCCGGATAGGTAACTTGTACCGTGATCTCCGGTATGTCGATATCCGGCATCAGCGACACCGGGAGTTCAAACAACGTGACGATCCCCAGGAAGATAATCGCCAGGAAAACCGTGATCACTGCGACCGGTCGGTGAATAAGGAATTTTACCATCTAGCTTTTACATTTTTGTCATTTCCGTATGCCCGCCTCACCCCCCATGCCCCCTCTCCACGCTATCGCGGGAGAGGGGGAGTTCCGCATATCTTTACTTTCCTACATAAGTAAACTCTATATCCGTATCATGCGCCAGGTTCAGGTGGCCGCGCGTAATGATGGTGTCGCCCATCTGCAGGACGCCCTCCAGTACCTTGATCGAGTAACTGTTGGAGTTTTCAAAACCGGTTTGCACATAGTTCCAGTAGGGCCGCCCGTTTTTCAGGGAGAACACCACCTGCCGGTTATTTCTCAGCACCACCGATTCCTTGGGAATGATCAGGCAATTGGGTTGTTTAAACCGGATATAGACCTTCACGTTCATGCCTTCAACCAGCTTGCCGTCGGAGTTGGGCACCCGGGCCTTGACCTTCACGAGCCCGTGTTCATCGATGAGGGGGTTGATCTCGATGATCCTGCCTGCATAGACGGATGAGTCCATCGCAAAGGGTTCGGCGGTGATCTCCTGCCCCACTTTCAGCCGGGCCAGTTCTCCTTCCATGGCGGGGAAGACCACCTCAAACTCCTTGTCGTTGATCAGCCGGCAGAAAGGCTTGTCTGTGGCCGGGAAATTCTGCGGCTTGGTATCGAGACTGGCCACCCGGCCCGAAACCGGCGCAACCAAGCGGGTATATTCGTACTCAATGGTTGAGCGCTGCAGGGTCAGATTAGCATCTTTATATCCCGAAGAAATATTGAAACGTTCCAAGACTTCAGCCGGAACATCTTCCGGATTTTTGGCTCCGGCCTTATGGCCGATGATCTGGTTCATCCGTTCGATGTAAGCTTTCTCAAGGCCGAGTTTAGCCTGCTCCAGGCTGATCTTCTCCAGATCATTTTCGAGCTCCGCGATCAGTTGCCCCTGGTTTACCCAGTTCCCGTTCTGGAAGTAGATCTTCGCCACTCTCCCCGACCTGCGAAAACTGAGCGAAGCCTGGACGGAGGCTTCCAGTTTCCCGTTGCTGACCAGTTCCAGGGGAAAATCGCCGAACTCGATCAGCCTTCCTTCCACCCTGACCGGATCGGCTTTCGCGGTTAGTTCACCGAGCTTGTCCCCGAATTTATTGTCATCCTTCTTCTTGCATCCACTTCCGGGAAGCATCAGGGTAAAAATGACCAACAGGCTGATAATCTGTGATTTCATATTCATTTCATTGTGTTTTTCGATGTTTTAACGGCAGGAAGGCCGGCATAAAAATAAGGATGGCCAGGATGGAGAAGATCAGTCCGCCCATGGTTCCTGCAGCCAGGGCAAACCAGAATACTTCATCCTGTCCTTCCGTGATGAAAGGAACCAAACCAAGGACGGTTGACAGGACGGTTAATGTTATCGGGATGATCTTACCCTGATAGGCTTTCAGGTACAATCGGCCTGATGTCAATCCTGCTGAGGCCGCTCGCATGTAAATGTTAAAATCATTCAGTATATAAAGGGCCGCATTGACCACGATCCCGCTCAGCAGGACAAAGGAAGCAAAGCCGCCCTGGTCGAAGCTCAGGTTAAACAGGTAAAAGGTGAGGAAAACCCCGACAAAGGAAATGGGTATCATCAGGACGACTGCCAGTGGCTGGATGAGGGATTCGAGCAAAACGGCGGTAATTCCGTAGATGATCAGGATCACCAGGAGGATCATCAGAAACTGTTGGCTCTTTTCCCGCTGCCAGTAGCTGCGTTCGGCTTCCTTGATCGAGAAACCCACGGGCAAACGGGCCGAGACCTCTTCGATCACCCGTTTGCGGTGCATTTCGGCCAGTTTGTAGGCTCCCAGGAATTTGTAAGCGACCGTGAGGACATATTGCTGGTTCTCTTTTGTTATTGTTTTATTGATCAGCTCTTTTCGCAAACTCCCAAGCTCGCTGAGCCGGATCATCGATTCATCGTGCTGAATGGGTGTGTTTCCCATCATCCAGATATCGAACTGATCCGATTCGGTTGATTTCAGCCGGATGTCTTCATACTGGTCATTGATGAAGACCGAGGCATCGGCGTATTGGTGAATGGAATAGCCTTCCAGATAAGAGTAGACTTCGGATGGAGTAATCCCCACCGAGTGCAATTTGCGGGGGTCCATGGATACCCGGTATTCGAAGATGACACTGCGGATGCCCCATCGTTCGGTCTCCCCGATCAGGTAGGCCTCCTGTGCCCGGGGATGTTCGGTAACCTTATTCATGAGGGTCTCCGCGTAACCCATCAACTCCTCGAAATTATACCCGTACAGGGTGATCTGCTGATCACCCACGGTTTCGCTTACCGAATTGTTGAAATACTGTCCCACTCCGGTCACGTACCAGTCGGCTCCGGTTGACTGGTTGGCCAGTGAAAGCATCTGGCTGTAAAGAATATAGGGGAACGCACCCCTGTCAAACTCGGGTTTGAAATTGATGATTATGTATCCCCTCCTGGCTCCGGTTATGGTAGTGCGAAATTGATCGATCTGCTCATATTGTTTCAGGTAGCGTTCTGTCTCCACGGCCAGGTCGTTCATCTGCTGCAGAGTGGCGCCTTCGGGTAGGGAAATGGTCACATTGATGGCGGTTCTTTCGGGCTCCCGGTACCTGTAGCGTTCCGAAACCTTGGTGGTAAAGATCCGGAGGGTTCCCCCCAATACTTTATCCACCACGGGTTTGATTTTCTGGACATAGGTTTCACTGGCCAGGGTTGCCCGGTAGAGGTTATGATACCACTCCTCCCCTTCCATCCGGGTGGGTAGTTGATTGACCGGAAGGCCAAACAGAAGAATTGCCGCAACGATAAAGGCCCACCGGAAGCGCTGGGAAAAGCGGATCACATAACTGTAAATCATCCCGAACCATGCTGCGCGGCGAAGACCGCGGGTTCTTTTTCGTTTTTGTTTCTCTCCCAGCCCGACCAGCTCCATCAGGGAGGGAACCAGGAACAGGGCAATGGCAAGAGAGACAAAAAGGCTGGTTATCAGCACATACGAAAAATCCTTCAACTGCAGTCTCGAAGATTCACCCAGAAAGCGGATCACGGAAAGGGCCCCGACCGTGGTGAGGGTTGCCGCCAGCACGGCCAGGAAGACCTTCCGGTTGCCTTTGGTCCGGAGATGATCCACCATCACGATGGTGTTATCGATAATGATCCCCAGCGAGACGGTTATTCCCGCCATGGAATAGAGGTTCACCTCCAGCCTGAACAGGTAGTAAAAGATGATCGCGATCAGCAGGTTGGCAATCAGGCTGATGAATATGACCAGGAGGTATTTAAGGTTCCTGCTCACCAGCAGGACGAACAGCATCAGGATAATAAAGGAGAGAATGGTGCGCCGGACGATTTTCACGATCTCGTCCCGGATATACTCCGTTGAATCATCGGCCAGGATGATGAAAAAGCCTTTGGGGAAGTCCTTTTCGAGAACGGCGAGCTGGTTTTTGATCTTGCCGGCCACCTCGAGGCTGTTGGCGTCTTTTTCGGCCGTAAAGACGAGGTTAATGGTATTGTTGCCGTTGATCCGGTAGTAACCGGTGGGTTCCTGTTCCTTGTACCGGATGGCGCACAGATCACGGATCCTGAAGATCCGGCCGTTTACCTGGACAACGGGGATATCCTGCCAGTCGGTCTGTTCCGATCCGTTGGTACGGAGGATCACCGGTTTGGGTGCCGCGCTCGTCAGGTTGCCCGACTGGTCCCATCCCATCCCGATCACCTCTTTGCGGAAGAAACCGTTCAGGGCCTCCCGGATATCATTCCGGGTGATCCCGAGTTCTGAAAGGCGGGTCTGGTTGAATTCCAGTTCCCATTCCATGGGTGTGGATCCGTACACGCGGATCTTATACAAGCCGGGGATGGAATTCAGCTTAGGCATCAGGGCTTCCTCGGCATATTGCTGGATGGTCCGGGGATTGGCCGGGGCGTTGAGGTAATACGTCAGCAGGGTTTTTTCTTCCGACGGGGATTGATAGGAGGAGATCTGGGGATAGGTAACCCGGTCGGGCAGGCGGGGAAATATTTCACGGATCCTGGAGGCCACCTCAAAACGCATGGCGTCCATGTCGGTTTTCTTATCGAATGAAAGGTTGATCCGGCCCGTTCCGATGGACGAAGTTGACCGGATCTCGCTTACTCCGGGGATCGTATTCAGCAATCCTTCCAGGGGGGCCGTCACCTCCTGTTCGATCAGCCGGGGAGACGCATTCGGCCATGACCAGGAGACGCTCAGTGTGGCCAGGGTCCGCGTAGAGACCAGGTGCACCGGCAGTTTCGGAAGGAGCGCAGCACCGATGATCATAAGGATCAGGGTAATGACCAGGATCGAGAATGCTGAAGTCCTTGCAGGTTGTGACATACGGGAATGCCGGTTTGTAAAGTTTTTATCCTGGGGGACAAAAGTTCACTAAATTTAGGCTATATAATCAAGAATGCCTAAAAAGGGTAAAAGAATCTAAGCACCTGTCCATTTTAAACATCATCCGGAAATCTCAGGCCGAATGGAGGTCCGCCGGCGTACGAAGTAGGTGACGAATCGTTTCATCTTCCCCTTTGCGCAATAGTTCCAACTACCTCAAGATGGCCAGGATTCGCGGCTCGGTGTGATTCGTCTTTTTCATGCTTCCTCAAAGTTAAAACTCTATTCATAATCGTTTCTACTTTTAGGGAAGCTTACAATATTCCCAAGAGCTTCGGCCAACTGCAGAACCGATAATTTGTGTTGGATGATTTTGTTTTCTG
>CAZJNQ010000048.1:0-22114 GCA_964547475.1 uncultured Porphyromonadaceae bacterium | reverse complement strand
GGCCAGGATGATGCAGTTGACGACGATCAGGGGGACAAACACTCCCAATGCTTTGTACAATCCGGGAACAAAAGCCTCCATGACCATCTGCACAATGGTCACGAAGGAAGCGATGACCACGACAAAAATCGGGATCCGCACCTTGTTCGGAACCAGGTTCTTGATCGATGCGATAACGATGTTCGACATCGTCAGGACAAATGTGGTTGCCGCGCCCATGCCGATCCCATTGCTTGCGGTGGTGCTGGTAGCCAGAACCGGGCACATCCCAATCAGCAGGACCAGTGTCGGGTTTTCTTTGATGACCCCGTTGAAGAAATGTTTCATGTGATTCATTGTACATCTCCTTTCTGCCAGGCATTCCAGGCCCGCATTACGGCATCGCAAAATGCCCTTGAACTGATGGTTGCAGCGGTGATGGCATCAATATCGCCACCATCTTTCTTCACACTGATCTTGTCTGTGCCCGGATTTTTCCCGGCAAACTGATCCTTGAACCTGGGTTCCATCATTTTGGTACCCAGGCCGGGAGTCTCTTTATGTTCAAGAACCGAAGTGTTGATTATCGTCCCGTCCGGTTTGAGCCCAACCATCAGGCTGAAGGTTCCGCTGAAAGCTATGTTGGTCTTTGTGCTGATGGCGATGCCGACCAGCACGTTATCCATTTTCGCAGGATAACATTCCAGGTCGCCCAGGTCGGAAGGCAAACTGTACACCTCATCGCTGGGATTGTTATTGAATTCAGGCACAACCAGCCGGATTGCAGCCAGTTTTGCTTTAACCTTCGATTCAGCGATTGGCCCTTCGGTTATGCTGTTCACGTAACCGAGCAATCCTGACGCCACGGCACACACTCCCAGCAGGGAGAGCACCATCGTTTTAAAATTGGATTCGAGTTTAGCCATTTTTCCTTACCTCCCCAAACCGTTTGGGTTTGACATATTTGTCTATCAATGGAACCAGGGCGTTCATGATCAGGATGGCAAAGGATACGCCTTCCGGGTAGGCTCCGAAAATCCGGATCAGGCAGGTGATGAATCCGATCCCGATACCGAAAATGATCTGTCCGGCGGGTGTCATCGGAGAGGTGACCATGTCTGTGGCCATGAAGATGGCCCCAAGCATGATCCCGCCTGCCAGGAGGTGGAACAGCGGATCGGCATACTGATCCGGGTTGATCAGCCATAAAAGCCCCGTAAACAGCACTACGGTTCCGAGGATCGAAACCGGGATGTGCCAGGTAATGACCTTTTTCCAGATCAGGTATAGCCCTCCGATCAGCAGGGCCAGGGCAGATATTTCACCGAGCGACCCTGACATGTTTCCCAGGAACATTTGTGAATATTCCGGCAGATCTTTCATCAGGTCCGACACCGGCTGGCCGTTTTTCAGGCCCTCCTTCAGGATTCCCAGCGGAGTTGCTCCGGTAGTGGCATCAAGATAGGCAAACCGCGATTCAACGGCTTTGGGCCAGGAGGTCATCTGCACCGGGAAGGAGATCAGGAGAAAAACCCGTCCTGCCAGGGCAGGGTTAAAGGGATTCTTACCCAGTCCCCCGAAGGACATCTTTGCCACTCCGATGGCAACCAGGCTGCCCACCACGATCATCCAGACCGGCAGGTTGCTGGGCACGTTAAAAGCCAGCAGCACCCCGGTGACGGCAGCCGATCCGTCCCATAGGGAGGGCTTGATCTTCAATAAAAACCGCGCGATCAGGTATTCGAACAGCATGCAGGAAACCACTGCCACTGCGGTAACGATCAATGCCCCCAGCCCAAAGAATATCAGGGAAACGGCAAATGCCGGCAGCATGGCGATCAGCACACGGTACATGATTTTCTGTACCGACTCGCTGGTATACTCGTGAGGCGAATGGGACACGGTCAGCAGGTTCGTTGCACTCATGATTTTCGTGCTTTGAGAATTCGGTTAACGTTCGTTTTTCCTATCCTGATATAATCCAGCAGGGGCCTGTTCGAGGGGCAAGTGAAGCTGCAGGATCCGCACTCCATGCAATCCAGTGCCCGGGCGGTTTCCATCTCCTCCCATCGCCTGGCGTCACCCAGGCTCATCAGGAAATAAGGTTCAAGGCCCATCGGGCAGGCTGAAGCGCAGCGTGCGCAGCGGATGCAGTTCATAACGGTCTTCCTCACCGATTCATTCGCCTTCATCACCACGATCCCGGAGGTGCCCTTGGTAACGGGAGCATTCAGCCCGGGTAAGGCCCTGCCCATCATCGGGCCTCCGCTGATCACTTTTCCCGTATCGTCGGGCAACCCTCCGGCCGCGTCAATCAGGGAACTGATCGGCGTGCCGATCCTGACCTTGAAATTGGCGTTTTTTGCCAGGGATTTCCCGGTAACCGTCACAACCCTTTCAAACAGGGGTTTGTTCTTGGCAATGGCCTCATATACTGCAAAAGCGGTCCCTACATTATGGACGACAGCCCCCACGTCAATGGGCAATCCACCCGATGGAACCTCCCTGCCCGTTATAGCCTTGATCAGCTGTTTCTCACCACCCTGGGGGTATTTTACCTTCAGTGGCTCAACCCGGATCCCGGGATAGCCCGATGATAGTTTCCTCAGGTGTTCAATTGCATCCGGCTTGTTTTTTTCGATGCCGATGACTGCCTGGTCTACGGGAAGGGCTCTCATCAGGAAACCGGCCCCGATCAGTATTTCTTCCCCTTTTTCGAGCATCAGGCGATGATCGGAAGTAAGATAAGGCTCACATTCCACGCCATTGATAATCAATATTTCGGCTTTCTTTCCCTTGGGTACCGACACTTTTACATGCGATGGAAAAGTTGCGCCCCCCATCCCGACAATGCCCATTTCGGAGATCCGGGCAATGATCTCTTCCCGGCTGAGCTTGTCAGGCCGGACGATGGTGTCGGTGCGGTCAATCGTTTCAACCCACTCGTCTCCCTTGACTTCAATCACGATGGCCATTTTCGGATACCCGGTAATATCAGGGACCGGCTCGATCTTCTGAACGGTACCGGAAACCGGGGAGTGAATGTTGGCTGAAACGAAACCGGCGCTTTTAGCTATCAACTGACCGGTCCTGACGCTATCTCCCTTGTCGACTACCGGCTGGGCCGGAACCCCGAGATGCTGCGACAGGTGAACGGTCACCAGCCCGGGAACGGGCAGGTCAAGGATAGATGAACCGGTTGATATCTTGTTTTCCGCAGGATGGACGCCGCCTTTTCGGAATGCTTTCAATGACTGATCCTCCTTGAAAATTAATTAGGACTGATTTCAGTAAGACACAATTCAGATTCTGCCGTTTTCCTCGGAGGAAAATTGATCTCCAGGATAGAGCCGGTCGGGCAAACCTCAACGCACTTCCTGCATAACCGGCATTTTACCGGATCGATATAGGCCAGGAAATTCTCGATCGTGATGGCATCATACTCACAAACCTTCTGGCAGGCCTTGCAACCGATGCAGGCAACCGAGCAGGCTTTTCTGGCCGTTGCTCCCTTATCCTGGTTTACGCAGGATACAAAGATCTTGCGGTCTTTTTTGTTCCTTTTCCTGAGTTCGATGATCTTCTTCGGACAGGCTCTCACACATGCCCCGCAGGAGTTGCATTTCTCATCGATCACCTCCGGGAGGAGGGTGACAGGGTTCATGTGGATCGCATCAAAGTCGCAGGCCGCCTCACAATCACCCAGGCCCAGGCAGCCATAGGAACAGGCGGTATCGCCGGCAAACAGTCCGGAGGCAATCTCGCAGGTGGGTGCGCTGTCGTACCGGGCTGTCCGCATGCGATGATCGGGATTTCCCGAACAGCGCACCACGGCAACGGTTGGTTCCTTGGCCACCGCAGCCCTTCCGAGCACAGCGGCGACCTTGACCATGCCGTCATTGCCTCCGACCGGGCAGAACAAGCTATCCAGGTTCTCCGATCTGACGCATGAATCTGCAAAGTTACGGCAGCCCGGATAACCGCAGCCCCCGCAGTTGGCGCCAGGCAGCACGGCTTCGACATCATCGATCCGGGGATCTTCAAAAACCTTGAACTTCTGGGCGATCAGGAAAAGTATGACTCCCGCGAGCACCCCGATCAGGCTGAGACTGATGATCGTTATTACGATCGTATTCATGGCAGATAATTATTCCAGTTTTTTAAGATTGAACACAATGCTGCGTGTGATCCTTTTCCGGAAGATCCAGATGATCAGGTAATAAGGCACGAGGGTTCCCAGGCCCAGGAGGGCAGAAAACCCCTCACGTTCGCTCACGGACAAGGAAAAGACCAGGACCAGGATTACCAGGATCAACGGGAAAATATATCCGAAGGCCAGGGCCTTGAAGCCCTGTTTTTCCTCGAGGATAACCTCGACCTTCTCCCCCTGTTTAAAACCTCGACCTGTGTCCTTTACCTCGACGATTTTCTCCTCCGAATCCGAAAGGTTGCAAACACCCCTGGCATGGCAGGCCGAACAGGCGGAGTGTGCCACAAACCTCACCATCACGGCATTTCCGGTGATTCTTTCGATCACTCCTTCATGAGACACAGTCGTTGGATTATCCATCTTGGTCCGGCCTGAAAAATCGCGTAAAATTACCTGTTCGCGCATTTATAAAGGTTGCATTTTATCAGGTTTTTTTAAAAAACTATTTTTGTCCGATCCTCCATCAAAGAAATGGATTTCACGAAACACACCCTTGAGAACGGATTGACCGTTTTGGTACATCCGGACCACAGCTCACCCATGGTCGCCATGAACCTGCTCTACAGTGTCGGTTCACGCGACGAGGATCCTTCCCTGACCGGGTTTGCCCATCTGTTTGAACATCTGATGTTCGGCGGATCGGCCCATATTCCCGACTACGATACTCCTTTGCAGAGAGCCGGGGGAGAAAACAACGCCTTCACAAACAATGATTATACCGATTATTACCTCACCCTGCCCAGCCAGAACCTTGAGACGGCCTTCTGGCTCGAATCCGACCGGATGCTGGAGCTCAACTTTTCAGAGGAAAGCCTTGAGGTCCAGAAGAAGGTTGTGGCCGAGGAATTCCGCCAGAGATACCTGAACCAGCCTTACGGTGACGCGTGGCTGCTTCTCCGGCCCCTCGCCTACCGGGTCCATCCCTACCGCTGGCCGACGATCGGGATGAACATCGGGCATATTGAAGGGGCCAGCCTGGGGGATGTTAAATCTTTCTTCTTCAGTCACTACGCTCCGAATAATTGCATCCTGACCCTGGCCGGAGCCGTTGATCCCGATCCCGCCTTCAGGCTGGCTGAGAAATGGTTCGGCCCTATCGGAAGGAGAGACGTTCCGGAAAGGAATCTTCCCCCGGAACCTCCTCAGGAAGAATACCGTTACGGGGAAAAATCGGGAAACGTACCCTCGCCTGCCGTTTACCTGGCTTTTCATGTGGATGACCGCCTGAGCCGGAACTATTATCAAAGCGACCTCCTTTCCGATATCCTTTCGAGCGGCATGAGCTCCCGCCTATTCCTGAACCTTGTCAAAAACAAGCAGCTCTTCAGCGACATCGACGCATACATCACCGGTGACCGTGATCCGGGGTTGTTTGTTGTGAGCGGGCACCTCGCTGACCAGGTTCAGCCTGAAACTGCCCTTGACGGAATCTGGCAAGAACTGAACCATTTGAGTCAATTCCCTGTCGGCAGACGTGAGCTGGAAAAAAACCTCAACCGCGTGGAATCCAACCTGCTGTTCAATAACATGAGCATCCTGAACAAGGCCATGAACCTGGCCTATTACGAGTGGATCGGGGATCCGGGATTACTGAGCCGTGAGCTGGCTGTCTACCGGTCGGTCAATGCAGAGGAGCTCCGGATGGCCGCTACCAACCTTTTCCGGCGTGAAAATTGCTCCTGCCTGGTCTATCAGAGTAACGGAAAAAAATGATATGGATCGTTCAACACCCCCTGCCATTCTCACGGTCGAACACCTGAACCTGGTCCACCCTGTTGATTACCAATTGGCCTGCGGAATCCCCGTAAAAGCGATCTGCGCCGGGACGGAAGAGGTTTGTCGCGTGGATTTTATCTTCGAAGCCGGCAGCCGTTTCCAGGACCACCTTTTTCAGGCCTCGGTGACCAACCAGATGCTGCCCGAAGGGATACCCGGCAAGACGGGCGGGCAGATCGCAGAGGAATTTGAGTTCTATGGCAGTTTTATCAACGTATCCGCGGACCGTGACGAGGCCGACCTGACTGTCCACACGCTGGAAAAATTCCTGGAGCCGGTGCTGGCCCTCACGCGTGAAGTACTGGTCAATCCGTTGTTCCCTGAGGAAGAACTGGGCGTAATCGTCGCCAACCGGATCCAATCAATGAAAATCGACGATGAGCGCGTTGAAACACTGGCCCGAAGGAGCATCAACAGGGCCCTTTTTGGCCTTTCCCACCCTTACGGAATCATTGGGGAGATCCAAGATGTCAGGAAGGTCAGACGGAATCATTTAAGGGAATTCCACCGGCGCGCCTACACTCCGGCAAATTGTAGGATATTGCTCACGGGACCTCACCCGGATCAGTACCTCCGGCTGCTTGAAAAATTTTTCGGAAGCGAATGGGGGCTTTCCGGAGAACGGCTGGCAAGCACCCTTCCCCCGATCGAGCCCTCCCGTGAGAAAGAGATCCTGCTCCAAAAACCCGGAGCTGTACAGGTGGCCATCCGGATCGGCTGCCCCCTGTTTGGCCGGAAACATCCCGATTTCCAGAGACTGACAGTATTGAACACCATTCTGGGCGGCTATTTCGGTTCCCGCCTGATGAGCAATATCCGGGAAGAAAAAGGCTATACATACGGAATTTCCTCCCAGCTGAGTGCCCTGAAAGATTCGGGCTATTTTATGATCGGGGCAACGGTCGGGGCAGACGTATGGCACCAGTCAATTGACGAATGCAACAAGGAGATGATCCGCCTCGGCCGCGAGCCTGTCAGCCGGGAAGAGCTACGGCTGATCCGCAACTATCTTACCGGCCAGCTCCAGCGTTCAATTGACGGGCCTTTTCATCTGGCCGAACAATACCGTGCGCTCTGGATAAACGACCTGGATTTTTCCTATCTGTCTGAATTCATGGACACCATTAACCGGATCACACCGGAGGAACTGGCTGAGCTGGCCAAACGCTACCTGAATCCGGAGTATATGATAACCGTCGTAGCCGGTCCCGTGAAAAGTTGACTAGGATTTGTTAATTTCACGGGGGATTCGGCTTTTATTATTTCAGATGTTTGAACTCTCCGTCGAAGAAAACACCAAAGTCCAGGAAGCCTTCAATGATCTGTTGGCGGGCTTGCCGCGCCGTTTGTCCAAAACAGACAAGGACCTGATCCGGAAAGCCTATTATTTTGCACTCAAAGCCCACGGTGGGGAAAAGCGTAAATCGGGAGAGCCTTATGTCCAGCATCCGCTGGCGGTCGCCCGGATCGTTGCAGAGGAGATCGGGCTCGGTACGAGCAGCATTGTGGGAGCCCTGTTGCATGATGTGGTTGAGGATACCGAATATTCCCTGGATGACATTGAAAAGGAATTCGGTCCGCAGGTCCGCTCGATCATCGACGGCCTGACCAAGATCACGGGAGTCGTGGATTCCACTTCCTCCCTGCAGGCCTCGACTTTCCGGAAGCTTCTCCTGACCCTGGTTGACGACGTGAGGGTGATCCTGATCAAGCTGGCAGATCGCCTTCACAACATGCGGACCTTGCATGCCTTGCCGAGGAAAAAACAGATCAAGACGGCCAGTGAAACCCTGTTCCTCTATGCACCCCTGGCGCACCGGCTCGGGCTGTACCAGATCAAGACCGAACTCGAAGACCTGAGCCTGAAATATAAGAATCCGGAAGTTTATGAGGATCTGACCAACCGGATCAGCCATACGGAAAAAATATCAGCCCATTTCATCAATAAGTTCATCGAACCGGTATCTCAAAAGCTGGATGAGGAGAAATTCAAGTTCATCATTCATGGCAGGCCGAAATCGATCTATTCGGTCTGGCGGAAAATGCAGGAAAAGAACATTCCCTTTGAGCAGGTCTATGATATCCTGGCCGTCAGGATCGTTTTCAAGCCCAAACCACGGATACCCGAAATCACTCAGTGCTGGCACATATACAGTATTCTGACCCAATTGTACAAGGCCAAGCCCGACCGACTCCGTGATTGGGTTAGTCGCCCTAAAGCCAATGGATACGAAGCCCTGCATGCAACCTTCATGGGACCTCACGGCAAGTGGATCGAGGTACAGATCCGGTCGGAACGGATGAATGATATTGCCGAGCATGGTTTTGCCGCCCACTGGAAGTATAAAACCGGAGACTCCAAGGAAGGAGAGATCGACCGCTGGCTTAAGAAGGTCAGCGAAATGCTGCAATCGCAGGAGACAGGTGACATTGAATTCCTCGAAGACATCAAACTCAGTCTTTTCGATGCCGAAATGGTGGTGTTCACGCCCAAGGGAAAGGAGGTGCTCCTGCCGGCGGAATCTACCGCCCTCGACTTTGCCTATGAGATTCATACCGAGATCGGAAAGAAAGCAATCGGGGCCAAGATCAACCACAAGCTCGTGCCGTTGTCGACCCGTCTGACAACTGGCGACCAGATCGAAATCCTCACCTCCGACATTCAAAGCCCTCAACTGGAACAGCTGGAATACGTCAAAACCACGAAAGCCAAAGCCTCCATCAAGGATTCCTTCAAGGAGCAGCGCAGGAACGAAATACATCTGGGACAGAAAACATTGGAGAAGCAGCTGAAACAGTTGAATTACCGGCCCCAGACCAGTGTTTTCAAGAAGCTGTTTGATGAATTCGGCGTAACCAGCAAAGAGGACCTGTACCTGTTGCTCGGTCATGAAGAGGTTCCGCTTGAGCGAATCAAAAAGACGTTGAAAAAAAGATCCAAAAGTAAAATTGTCCGTTTTTGGGACCTTCAGCTTTTCGGGTCGAAGAAACCGGAATTGTCCCTGGCACAGGAAAGTAAATCGAGCCTGACGATCCAGGATAACAAGGATGTCTATGAATTCCGCCTGGCTCCCTGCTGTGAACCTATCCCGGGAGAAGAGGTGATCGGCTACCGGAATGACGAAACATCCGAGATCATCATCCATAAGACCACCTGCCCTAAAGCCGTGAAACTGATCTCGAGCCAGGGGGATCATATCTTACAAGCCAAATGGACTACGCAGAAAAGAGTGGCCTACCTCGCGAGGATTGTCATGACCGGCATCGACCGGATGGGCCTGGCCAATGACATCACCAACATCATCTCAAAGGAACTTAGCGTCAACATCCGTTCGATGAACATAGAAACCCGGGATGGGATCTTTGAGGCGCTGTTCGATATCTATGTTCACCATACGGAAGATATCAACAAGCTGGTGACCGACCTGGGCAAGATAAAAGGAGTCGACAGTGTCAGCCGGATTGAAAAAATTGAAGAAAACTGATTATGGAATGTAGTGATATTCAGAATACTGTTAAAGAGATTTTCTCGAATTACATTGAGAAAAAGGGCCACAGAAAAACCCCTGAACGGTATGCGATCCTTGAAGAAGTGTACACGAGGGAGGGTCATTTCGATGTGGAATCCCTCTATATCCAGATGAAAAACAACAACTACCGGGTGAGTCGGGCAACCCTCTACAATACAATGGAGCTGTTACTGGACTGCGGCCTTGTGATCAAGCACCAGTTTGGAAAGAATATTGCTCAGTTTGAAAAAGCCTATTCCTGCAAACAGCACGACCACATCATCTGTACCGTTTGCGGCCGGGTGGATGAATTCTGCGATCCCCGCATCCATGAGATAGAAAAAACGGCGGGAACGGTCATGGATTATAAAATCAGCCACCACTCACTCTATTTCTATGGAACCTGCAAGACTTGTCGGAAAACTAAATAGTTTTGCAGTCGGTCATAAAATGCTCAAACGATGAATGTAGATGTACTGCTGGGCCTTCAGTGGGGAGATGAAGGAAAGGGCAAACTGGTTGATACCCTGACGTCTGAATATGATGTGATTGCTCGTTTCCAGGGAGGGCCCAATGCAGGCCACACGCTGGAATTCGGAGGCCAGAAGCATGTCCTGCATACCATCCCGAGCGGTATTTTCCATCCCGAAAAGATCAACCTGATTGGAAACGGCCTGGTCATTGATCCGGTCGTGTTTCGCAAAGAAATCGAACGCCTGTCGGATTTCGGGCTGGATCTCCGGAAGAATCTCTACATATCACGCAAAGCGCACCTCATCCTTCCTACCCACCGGTTGCTGGATGCGGCCCTCGAAGCCAGCAAAGGCAAGGGCAAGATCGGTTCCACCCTGAAAGGGATCGGTCCGGCCTACACGGATAAGACCGGCCGGGAGGGGATCCGGGTCGGGGATATCGAAAATCCGGACTTTCGGAACCGGTATGAGGCTCTGACGAAGGCCCACCTCGAAAGGATCAGGCAGCTGAACTATCCGGTGGAGCTGGAATCCCTGGAGGAGGAATGGATGGAAGCCATCGGGCTGATGCGCACTTTTATGCTGGTCAATGGGGATTACCAGATCAACAGGTGGTTATCCGAAGGCAAAAGGGTGCTGGCCGAGGGTGCCCAGGGGAGCATGCTGGATATTGATTTCGGAAGCTATCCTTTCGTCACCTCATCCAATACCACTTGCGCGGGCGCCTGCACCGGCCTGGGTGTTTCCCCGTCAAAGATCGGCCAGGTCATCGGGATATTCAAGGCCTATTGCACACGGGTAGGCAGCGGACCCTTCCCGACCGAACTGTCGGACGCCACAGGCGACCGGATGCGTGAAAACGGACATGAGTTCGGTTCCACGACCGGCCGGCCCCGGCGATGCGGATGGCTTGACCTGGTGGCTTTGCGTTATGCGATCATGCTCAACGGCGTTACCCGCCTGGTCATGACAAAGGCCGATGTCCTCTCGGGATTCGAGAAGCTTCTGGTTGCCACCTCCTATCAGTTTAAAGGTCAGGAAACGACTGAGGTCCCTTTCGATACCCTGGCCGACGTGATTCCTCAGTACACCGAAATGCCCGGGTGGAAAGCCGATCTGCGGAATATCCGGAACAAAAAGGAACTGCCACGGGAACTCAGGGAATATGTCTCCTTTATTGAAGGACAGACCGGCGTACCCGTGGCAGTCATTTCAGTCGGCCCCGACCGCGAGGAAACGGTCGATAACCGCTAAGTCACTGCCCGACCAGGGCAGCAAGGAATTTCCAGAATTTCCCGACGGTTTCGATGTTCACCTTTTCATCCGGCGAGTGGGGATGACGAAGGGTCGGACCAAATGAGATCATGTCCCAATCCGGGTACACTCCCCCAAACAGCCCGCACTCCAGACCGGCATGAATGGCCTTCACTTCCGGCACTTTCCCGAAATGTTTCTGATAAACCTCCTTGGCAGCATTCAGCACTCCTGAATTCATATTGGGTTTCCAGCCGGGGTATTCCCCATCGAATACAATCTCAGCCCCAACCAGGGAAAAGAGGCTGTCAAACATGTTTTTCAAATCTTCCTTGGCCGAATCCACCGAACTTCTGAGCAGGCACTTGATGAACATTTGTTGTTTCTCCGTCTTGACGATTGCCAGGTTGGTTGATGTTTCAACCAGCCCCGGCATATCAGTACTCATCCGGATCACTCCGTTCGGACAGGCATAAACGGTATGAATGATCCGTTTGGCAGATTCCTCATCGATAACGGTCTCTGGCATGGCCGATTCCCTGAAACGGACACTCACCCCGGGGTCAGCGGAAGACAATTCTTTTTTGACCGTTGATTCAAATCCGGTTATTGCCGTATTGATTTTTCCCACTGATCCGGGAGGTACCAGGATCGTGGCAAATGCTTCCCGGGGAATGGCATTCCTGAGATTCCCGCCTTCAATGGATGCAATCCGGATTCCCAAGGTTTTGACGCATTCATATAGGAACCGGAAAAGGATCTTGTTTGCGTTACCTCTTTCGAGGATGATCTCCAGTCCGGAATGACCGCCCCTGAGCCCGGTAACGGCAACCTGCATCGGAATCCATCCGGCAGGAACCTTTTCTTCCCGGCAATCCATCCTGAAGTTGCCATTGGTCCCGCCGGCACATCCGACGTACAACTCACCTTCATCTTCCGAATCGAGGTTCATCAGTATTTCTCCCCTGAGCATGCCTGGCTTGAGGTTGAAAGCACCCGTCATTCCGGTCTCCTCATCAACCGTGAAAAGGGCTTCCAGTGGCCCGTGCGGAATATCCTTCGAAGCGAGCAGCGCCATGGCAGCAGCCACTCCGATGCCATTATCGGCACCCAGCGTGGTACCGGTGGCTTTCACCCACTCCCCGTCGATCCGGGGAAGGATGGGATCGGTTTCAAAATTGTGCCTGGAATCGGAATTGGCCTGGGGAACCATATCCACATGGCCCTGCAGAATGATGCCTTTCCGCTTTTCCATTCCCGGGGTTGCAGGTTTGCGTATGATCACATTTCCCACTTCATCGCTGGTGGTTTCCAGACCGAGATCCTGTCCGAACTTTTTCAGGTATTCGACCACTGCCTGTTCCCTGCCCGACGGACGCGGAATCTGGGTCAGATCGTAAAAGTACCTCCAGAGCTCGCTGGGCTGTAAATTCAGTATTTCGTTTTTCATAGTATATTTTTTTTCGTGATGCGTGACGAGTAGCCCCGCATGATTATGCGGGGTTTGAGTCACGAGTCACGAGTCACGGTTTAACAATATTCGGCATCTCCAGTCCGTACCCCTTCCTCTTGTCCTCTGCCTTGAGCATGAGGGCGAAGAAGATGGCGAGAATGCCCAGGGACATGAAGATGATCATGGGCAGTGTGTAATTGTAAGTATTGACGATGGCTCCGCCCTTTTCCACCTGGCCGGTGATGCACCATTTCTGGAGCACCCAGCCGATCAGGGCGGGAACGCCCATCAGTCCCCAGTTCTGGACCCAGAAAATCATGGAATAGGCAGTGCCCAGCTGTTTCTCGGGAATGATCTTCGGAACCGACGGCCACATGGCGGAAGGCACCAGGGAAAAACCTATGCCGAGAAGGATGATCAGGAAGATCGCGATGATCCAGTGGTTCAGGAACGGGATTGAGAACATCGCATGCACAAAAATCAGGATTGCGGCACCGATGATCATGATGGTAGCGCCTTTCCCTTTCCGGTCGTAGAGGTTACCGAACAAGGGGGTCAGGAGGATGGTACCGAAAGGCAGAAGGGCCGGAATGGTGCCGGCAATATTGTCGGCCACCCCGAATTTATTGACCATCAGGTCCTGTGCATATTTCAGGAACGGGAACACGGCGGAATAGAACAACACGCAAAGGATTGCGATGTACCACCAGCCCTTGTTGGTAAAGATCCTGACAATATCCCTGACCTTGAAAGACTCTTCGCTGGCAGTCGCCGCGTTGGCCTTGTCGAATTCGGCCTGTTCCTTGTCCAGTTTCTTATCCATGAAAGTATAGATGAAGAACGATATCAGGCCGATGCAGAGCATGATCAGGCACACCAGTACCGGTGCGGAGACATGCCCGGCTTTTTCGGCTATCGGCAGGGAGGTTGAGAGTGCCAGGGCCGTGCCCAAACGGGCGGTTGCCATTTCGAGACCCATGGCCAGGGCCATTTCCTTGCCCTTGAACCATTTGACTATGATCTTTGAGACTGTGATCCCCGCAACTTCGACTCCAACCCCGAAGATCGCGAAGCCTATCGCCGCCATGAAAACCTGCGCATTTACATCGAACCAGAGGATGTGCCATGTTTGACCGTCAAGCATGTGGGTGGAAACCGCCCAGTACTTGATGCCGGTACCGACAACCATGATGGAGGCAGCCATCAGGCCGGTAAACCGGACACCCATTTTATCAAGGATGATCCCCCCTATGATCAGGAACAGGAGGAACACATTGAACCATCCGTAAGCACTGGTAAAGAATCCGTACTGCGAACTGGACCATTTGAGCTGCCCTTCGAGCAATCCTTTCAGGGGAGCCATCACATCCGTAAGAAAGTATCCGCACAGCATCGTGAATGCCACGATAGCCAAAGCTGTCCACCGGGCTGTTTTGGAATCCCGGAGCGTTTTTCTGAGCTGTTCCATGTAGGTTGATTTGAATGAAAGTTTGAAGGCCTAAATGTATAAAAAAGGTTTACCTCCGGAAGATGTTTTTTATCGATCCGTAAGCCGGGTAGAATTCGATGGAAATATTCCCGTCTTTCAATAAGGATTCGGGGACAAAATCCACCCTGCCGCACTGTGCAACCAGGAATTCACGGGCAAACAGGGTTTCTCCTGATTTTTTTATCTCGACGCGGCTTTTTTCCGGCATCCGGTAGGCCAATCCCTGAAGGCGGGGTGCCTTGGGATCCTCATCCGCCCATTGCACTTCGTCCATGGCGCTTATATCATTTCTCGACAGTTCTATGACCACCCGTTCGGCCGTGCCGGACTCAGGGGCTTCAATGCCGCCCTGGGGTGAAAAAGAAAAAAGTATGGCAGATTCCGTAGGACTATGCCCGAGCGGAGTATAGGTGAATTTTACCACTTCCCTTTCGGTCTGGGTACGCCCGGCAAAAAGGGAGACATAAGCCTCTTCCATTGCCGCAAGCTCACGGATGACCACCTCAAGGGATTCGTTTTCAGGAAGCCTGGTTCCATCGTTCTCCACGTACGCATACTCCCCGTTCAGCAGCTTGAAACGGCCTTCGCGGAGCTTCATGAGCACCTCGGCAGCTTCCTCCGCCTGGTTCAGCAGGCTCTTCTGACCTTCCAGTTTCCGCAACAGCGGGATCCGGATAAAGGAGGTATCTGTCCTGACCACCCGGTAAATGGTATCCGGCAAAGGTTCAGTATGTTTTCGCATGGTCAGGTCAGGGTACTTGGGATAATCGAACTGCTTCTCAAATAGTTTCTGGGCAGCTTCCTGGCTGACAGCCACTTCGGGATTGACCGGCAGGTTGATGCCGCGGATCAGGCCATCGGCGGTCAGGCTGATGCAGGATCCCGAATTTTTTCCCTCCGTTTCCATCCGGTACATCTGGCCGGGGTCCCTCTCCGCATGACTGCTGACCCTTATCTCGGAAATGGAATAAACGGTCGTCTCCCGGGTAGGCACACCGGGAAGGCCCAGGAACCGTTCCGCGTAAGCGGCAAATGGCCCCGGCCTGGTGATCTTCTTGTCCACAACAACTTCAAGATCGATCACCGTCCTGGGCAGGGAATAATAGACGGCATAATCTTTGACCGTGATCCCCGCATCAACCTTCCGGGCAGTGACCTTCGAAGGTATCTCGTGGAAGGGCAGGCATCCGGTCAACAACAAGGCCGGAGCCAGCAGGCAAGTCAGGAACCTGAATTTCATGATTTGATGGTTTTGATTCTGATAAAGGCTTTTCCGATGGAAGTCACTATATCCCTGGCGATCAGGGCTTCCATGCCCGATTCGGCGGCTGCGATGTCACCGGCCAGTCCATGCAGGTAAACGCCCACCCGGGCCGCATCGACAGGCTTATATCCTTGTGCCAGTAGTGAAACCAGGATGCCGGTCAGGACATCTCCCGCCCCGGCAGTCGCCATGCCGGGATTGCCGGTTGTGTTGAACCAGACAGAGCCGTCGGGAAGGGCTATGAGGGTCATGGACCGTTTCAGGATAACGATCAGTTCATGCCGCATGGTTATTTCCCTCAGCCGTTGCATCTGGGTATATTCATCCGGATCGTCCCCGAATAAACGCTTGTATTCGCCGGGATGGGGTGTTAGAAGGCTGTTTTTTGGTATCCGGGTCAGATTCTCCGGATCCTGTGCCAGAATGTTAAGTGCATCGGCATCCAGTACCAGTGGCTTGGCAGCCCGGTCCAGGGTTGACAGCAGGGCTTCCACCGTTCGCGGATCCGTGCCGATGCCGGGTCCCAGGCCCATAGCATCATACCGGTCAATGGCCGGCGGAAGGGTCCACCGGTCGGGGTCAGGGTCGGGATCGGTCATGGCTTCCGGGACGGCGACCTGAAGGAGCGGATTCAGGGAACCGGGGATTCTCAGGGTCAGCAGGCCGCAGCCTGACCTGAGGCAGGCGGATGCCGCAAGGATGGCCGCTCCGCCTTTTCCCGAAGATCCGGCAACCAGAAGAGCATGGCCAAAGACGCCCTTGTGGTCCGTCCGGCTCCTGCTTTTGACCATAGCCCGTATATCTTCCCTTGTCAAATAATAATAAGGGGTTTCTTCGTTTCTTATAAACTCCGGATGAAGCCCGATCGGCACCACCTGCCAGTCTCCCGTAAACGGATAATTCTCAGGAAAAAACAAGCTGATCCTGGGAGCCTGCAAAGCCAGCGTTTCACTCGCCCGGATAACATGCTTTCGTGTATTCAGGCTGTTATCCTCTCCGAAGAGGCCCGACGGGATATCCACTGACACCACGTGCGCCCCGGAACGATTGATATGGTCTATGATCCCGGCAGGAATACCTTCTGGTTCCCGCGCCAGTCCGGAACCGAACAGGGCATCCACCACCCAATGGTCAGGCGGGATGGAAGGCAGGTCCTTAATACTTCCAACGTAGCTGAAGGCTGACAACTCCACTTGGTGAAGGCGGTCAAGGTTGGCCTGGGCATCCGGCGAATACCCTTTATCGGAATGGACTACATACAACTCAACCCTGCGGCCTGATTCCGCCAGGATCCGGGCCATGGCTATCCCGTCGCCTCCGTTATTCCCGAATCCCGCAAACACCTCGAGGGGGACTTGAACGGGGCAGGATGCCATGATCCGGGTTGCCATGGCACGAGCCGCCCGTTCCATCAGGTCAATGGAAGCCACCGGTTCGTTGCGGATCGTGAAATCGTCGGCCCGCCTGGTCTGATCGGTAGTAAATACCTTCATAAGCCTTAAAACTACGCAATTTCAGCCGAACGTGAACCGACGGTAAAAGATTTCTATATTTGTGCAAATCGAAGCATTTCCAAGTATTAACCTTCTAAATCAGGGAATATGTTTAAAGGACATCCCAAGGGACTGATTGTCGCCTTTTTTGCGAACATGGGTGAGCGTTTCGGCTTTTACACCATGATGGCTATCCTGGTTCTGTTTCTTCAGGCAAAGTACGGTTTATCGGAAGACAATGCCGGGAGCATTTACAGCTGGTTCTATTTTGCCATTTATGCTCTCGCCCTGATAGGGGGATTGCTGGCTGATTACACGAGGAGATACAAAACCGTGATCCTGTTCGGGCAGATCATCATGTTTGCCGGCTATGCTCTTCTGGCCGTTCCGCAACTGCCTCTGTCGGTCACCATTCTGGGATTATCCACGATCGCCCTCGGTAACGGCCTGTTTAAAGGGAACCTGCAGGCCGTCGTCGGCCAGATGTATGACGATGAGAAGTATTCCAAGATACGGGATTCCGCCTACATGCTTTTTTACATGGGAATCAACGTGGGTGCTTTTTTCGCCCCTTTTGCCGCTACCGGGGTGCGCAACTGGTGGCTGAGAACCAATGGTTTTCTGCATGACGGCAGCCTGCCCGCCTTGTGTCACCAATTCATTGACGGCACCCTTAAGGAACCCGGCCAGCTGCAGACATTGGCCAATGGCGTCAGCCTCAACGGACCGGTCACTGACCTCACGGCTTTCGCCCATTCCTATCTGGATGTTTTTTCCCGCGGTTATAATTACGCATTCATGATTGCTGCCGGAGCCATGATCATATCACTGGTTGTGTACCTGGTGTTCAACAGGCTCCTGCCGAACAAGGAAAAAGTGGTGACAGAAAAAACCATATCATTCGGAGATAAATCCTGGGCCATATTACCGGCACTGGTCGTTGGCGTGATCGCGGCCTTCGGGATGGCCCTCCTGAAAGCCACCGCTACCCAAACAGCTTTTTCCGAAGGCGATAATATCGCGACCGGAGCGGCTTTTGGATTGTTTGCCACCTTTGTGACCTGGATCATCACGATATCCAAAAAAGAGGAGAGGCAGCGCATCGTCGCCCTGGTCCTGATCTTTTTCGTAGTGGTGTTCTTCTGGATGTCATTTCACCAGAACGGTTTGACACTCACCTTCTTCGCCCGCGACTATACGGTCAAGACGGTTGATCCTTACACCTATATGTTCTTTACGCTCGAGAATCTCCTCTCGGTAATTGCCGTAGTTGTCGGTGCTGTCCTGATCATCGGGAAAAAGAGAACCCTCAACACCCGGTTGATCGGATTGGCCATTCTTGTGGCCGGCGGCACTGCCGTTTTCTTTTTCTTCCGCAAAGGTGAAGCTCAGAATCCCATTTCGCCGGAAGTCTTCCAATCCTTCAATCCGTTGTTCATTGTCACATTGACTTTCCTGGTGATGGCTTTCTTCGGCTGGCTGAATAGGAAAGGCAAGGAACCCTCAACGCCCAGGAAAATCGGTATCGGTATGTTCATCGCCGCCATCGGATTCCTGATTATCCTGGTTGCTTCCCTGAACCTGGTATCACCCCATGAGCTGAAAATGGTGGATGAAACCGGTGCGATCAAGTACAACCCGGTGCCCGATTCCTCGCGCGTAATGCCCTACTGGCTCATTTCATCCTACCTGGTACTGACCATCGCGGAACTTTTCCTCAGCCCGATGGGGCTATCCTTCGTATCCAAGGTGGCCCCGGTCCGGTTCCAGGGCCTCATGCAAGGCGGCTGGCTCCTGGCAACCGCCGTGGGTAATAAGCTCCTCTTTGTCGGCAGCACGTTCTGGGGAAAACTGGACCTCTGGCAGTTGTGGCTGATCTTCATCGCCTGCTGCCTCCTGTCGGCTACGTTTATTTTCTCGATCATGAAGAAGCTTGAACGAATAACGCATTGATGAATCAGTAACCTCGCTAAAGCTCGGCAAAAAAGGTCGCTTCGCTCCCGAATAGCTCGCTGCGCTCGCGAATAGGGCCTTCGGCCTGATTGATTAATTCATCTCGAAGCGATTATTCGTACGCGAAGCGTACTATTCGCGAGCGTTAGCGAGCCATTCATGAGCGTTAGCGAATTCTTCGCGAGCGATAGCGAGCCATTTACGAGCGATAGCGAGTTCTTTAAGTTATGAACAATTGTTAATAACTCCTGTGCAAACATGGTGCATACAAAGGGGGTCAAAACTCTTGACAAATTGATTTTAGCATGTAATTTTGGTCATACCAAGCGAGCGATAAAGGGTCGCAACACGGTGAGGTTCTTTGAACGGGATGAAGCAGTTCAGGCGAAAGCCGGGCTGGCTGCTGGAGGGAGCCGGGGCTGAAAATCAACCGGCCGGAGCTAAGAAGAGAAATCGGATTACAACCGACCGAATGAAAGTAAGTTCAAGTGAAGACCGGCAGTGTGATGTCAGATGCCACCTGCACCTGGCGGCAGACGAAAGTTAGGCCAAAGGTGGAAGCAACATCGGGCAGAACAGGAAGGCGCGAGCCCGTCCCACCAGGTTAAAAGAACAATACACCAAGTGATCCAGAACGGTAACTTGGCCGCCTGCGGGAGCTACGGCGACTGCACAAGCGGGAACGGGAAATCACCAAAAGTGGCTTCCCGTTCGTGTTTTATAGAAGTGACTCGTGAATCGTGACTCGTGAATCGTGATTCGTGACTGGTGGTGCAAATGAGGCGGAGATTGGTTACATTTAGGATCATTAAATTTCCCGGCCATGAATCCCTCATCTCTCCTCTCCCGCCCGTCTCTTCCCTTTTTCCTTTTTCCTTTTTCCTTTTTCCTTTGCTTTTTATCTCTGTCAGGCCAAGTCTCCCCCGATCTCTTCAGGGAGTTCACTTACCGCAATCACGGGGCCTTCCGCACGGGCGCCTGGATTGCCGACATTGCCGTGCCCGAAAATCCCGATCCGGCCAACAGGCATACTTTCTATGTGGCTGCACGTGCCGGGGGCGTATGGAAAACCGTCAATAACGGAACCACGTTCGAATGTATCACCGATACCCTCGGCGTCACTTCCATCGGCGTGGTTGAGGTGGCTCCCTCCGATCCGAACCAGGTCTGGGTGGGAACCGGAGAAGCGTTCAACGCCCGGTCTTCTTATCCCGGTAACGGGATCTACCTGTCGAAAGATGCCGGCAAAACCTGGCTCGACCGTGGGTTAAAAGACTCCCACCATATAAACCGCATCCTGATTCATCCCCGGAATCCTGACCTCGTGTATGTGGCGGTAATGGGACATCTTTTTACCACCAATGAGGAGAGAGGGGTTTTCAAGACCACCGACGGAGGCCTGACCTGGAACAAGATATTGTACATCAATGACAAGATCGGGATAATCGATCTGGTCATGAACCGGACCAACCCGGATATCCTCTATGCCGCTTCCTATGAAAAGTACCGCAAACCCTGGACCTTTGAGCCCGGCGGACCCGGAAGCAGGGTCTACAAGACGGTGGATGGTGGACAAACCTGGAAAATCCTGGACAACGGACTCCCGGGTGGGGATATCGGCCGGATCGGGATCGATATTCACCAGGGAAATCCCGATATTCTTTACGCAGCAGTCCAAAACCTCAATCCGGACCCGGATTTTGACCCGGCCAAAGCACGTGTGACCGATTCCAATATCGATGCCACCTATGATGCCCTCATCGGGGGTGAAGTTTACCGTTCGCTGGATGCGGGCGAATCCTGGGAGAAAATGTCGGACAAGCGAACGGATGTTAGCGGAAAGGCCGCCTATTCGTTCAACCAGCTCTATGCCGATCCGGTCAACAAGGACCATGTTTATATCGTGGGAGTCTCGATGTTCTACTCCTTCGATGGCGGGAGGACCTGGCCCATGGGCTGGCGCGACCGCAACCGGTTTCAGAGCAATTTCGGTGATGTGCGCTGCTTCTGGATCGATCCGGAGGATCCCGGGCACATGATGCTGGGAAGCGATGGCGGCATCTATGCCACCTGGGACGGCGGGTTGACCATGCACCATTACTATCACTTGCCGACCGGCGAGATCTATGATGTCGAGGTGGACCAATCGGTGCCCTATAATATATATATCGGCCTGCAGGATCACGAATCCTGGAAGGGGCCCAGTAATGGCTGGGCCGGATCCGTGGGGATCGAGAACTGGGTCATCACGGGGGAATCGGACGGGATGTACACCAAGGTTGATCCCGAGAATAATCGCTGGTTATACTATACGGGACAGTTCGGCCTCCATCACCGGGTCGACCAGTTGAACGGAACACGTAAGGACATCACCCCTGATCCTGCTCCCGGCGAACCCCGCTATCGCTACACCTGGACCACGCCGCTGGAAATCTGCCCGTTCAATTCCGCGATCATCTATACAGGCGGTCAGTACCTTTTGCGGTCCATTGACCGGGGAAATACCTGGGAGAAGATCAGTCCTGACCTTACCACCAATGATCCCGCAAAGATCAACGGCAAGGGGCATATGCAATATTGCACCATCTCGACCATCAGCGAATCCCCGGTCCAGGCGGGAGTGATCTGGGTGGGCACCGACGACGGCCGGGTCCATCTGACACGCAATAACGGTGTTGCCTGGGAGGAATTCACCACCCCGCTGGCTAAACTCGGAGCGCCGGAAAACATGTATGTCAGCCGGGTTGTTGCTTCCCGTTTCAACGCGGGTACCGCTTATGTGGCCAAGACCGGCTTCCGCGACGACATTTTCAAGCCTTTCGTATTCAGGACCGATGATTTCGGGTGCTCCTGGAAAGCGATAACCAAAGGCCTGCCGGATGCCCCGGTGTCGGCCATCTGCGAAGACCCGGACAATTCCCTGGTGCTCTATCTGGGATCAGACCGGGGCGTTTACCTGACCCTCAACGGAGGGGAATCCTGGATGTCATTCAAAGGCAACATGCCGCCGGTTCCGGTGACTGACCTGACGGTCCATACCAGGGAACAGGACCTGGTGGTCGGAACCTACGGACGGGGATGCTGGACAACGGATATTTCTCCCCTGTCCGAATTCAGTGACAGCCTCCTGGATGAACGGTTCTACCTGTTTGACATTCAGCCGAAACCCCGGTCCAACCAATCGGAACGCGCCCGGTGGGGCAATTACGAGATGATGGGTGACAACCATCTCCGGACACCGAATGAACCGAACGGCCTGGA
>CAZJNQ010000047.1:0-22696 GCA_964547475.1 uncultured Porphyromonadaceae bacterium | reverse complement strand
GAAGCTGTGCACGGTATCGATCTATGCCCTGAACGGGAACCTGGTCCGGCGGTTCGCGAAGGATGCCGACCAGACCTATCTCGACTGGGACCTGAAGAACCAGTACGGGATCCCGATCGCTTCGGGCGCCTACATCATCTACGTCGACGCTCCCAACATCGGCCACAAGGTGGTCAAGTTCTTCGGGGCACTCAGACCTCAGGACCTTAATGCACTGTAGGAAGCAAAATGCATGATAAAACAGAAAAAATGAGCAATATGAAAACATATGCAAAATACATACTGAGCCTGATGTTAATCGGACTCCTGGTTGCTCCTGCAGGTTTCGCGGGTAACAAGCAACGTATCGGCCAGGCCGGCGCCAGTGAGCTGCTGATCAATCCCTGGGCTGCATCCAGCGGATGGGCCGACGTCAACGTTGCCAACATATCGGGTATCGAGTCACTCAGCCTTAACGTTGCCGGTGCCGCCTTTATCAATAAGACCGAGCTGGGTTATACCAACACCAATTGGCTGGTGGGAACCGACATTTCGATCAATGCCTTCGGCTTGGTTCAGAAAGTCGGCGACGCCGGCGCACTGGGTATTTTTGTTCAAAGCATGAACCTCGGCGATATCGAAGTGACAACCACCGAAAGTCCTGAGGGCGGCCTGGGTACCTTTAATCCCAAGTTCTCTACCATCGGGATCTCCTATTCAAAGGAATTCTCGAACAGTATTTATGGAGGCGCCGTTCTCAAGATCGTTTCAGGTGGGATATCTGACCTGAAAACTACCGGCGTGGCCATAGATGCCGGTATCCAGTATGTTACCGGAGCGGAGCGTCAGCTTCATTTCGGGATCACCCTGAGGAATGTGGGTCCGACCATGAAATATACCGGAGACGGCATGTCCATCAGAAGCCCTGTTCCGCCGAACGGAGTGGATATGTCCGTCGAACACCGTTCCGCTGAATTTGAACTTCCCACCCAAGTCAAAATCGGGCTTGCCTATGATTTTAACTTCGGAGTTGGACAGCGGATCACCGTGGCCGGTAACTTTACTTCGAATTCTTTCTCAAAAGACCAGATTCATTTCGGGCTTGAATACGATTTTAAAAATATCGTGATGCTCCGGGGTGGATTTGTCTGGGAAGACGGGGTAAATCCCTTTGAAGATGATTTCCAGTCGCGCACCACTGTTTTTACCGGACCAACAGGTGGGGTTTCATTAAGGGTGCCGCTTAACAAGGAAAACGGTTCCGTGTTCTCAATAGATTATTCTTACAGGGATACGGATCCATTCAATGGAGTTCATACAATAGGCGCCCGGATTATACTGTAATACCAGAACTTAACATAGGACAAAAAAAAGAGTCCCGATTCATCGGGATTCTTTTTTTGTTTTTCAATTAACTTGTTGATTATGGCGAAGGTTATTTATATGACCGAAGAAGGCTTGCGCAAGCTCCGCGATGAACTTGAGCAACTCATCACAATCGAACGGCCGAAAATCTCCCGGCAGATTGCCGATGCCCGTGATAAGGGAGACCTAACGGAAAATGCTGAATACGATGCAGCCAAAGATGCTCAGGGCATGCTTGAGATGCGCATCTCAAAGCTGCAGGAGATGGCCGCCAATGCACGGATCATTGATGAGACCAAACTGGACCGGAACACGGTCCAGATCCTGTCAACCGTCAAACTGAAAAACCTCAAGACCGGAACGCTCATGACCTATACACTTGTTGCTGAAAATGAGGCGAATATCAAGGCAGGAAAACTGGCAATCAACACTCCCATTGGCAGGGGGTTGGTTGGGAAAAAGATCGGTGACCAGGTGAAGATAACTGTCCCATCCGGGGAACTTCAGCTTGAAGTCATTGAGATTTCCTATTAAATCAGCCACAAGGTTGTCAAGTTCTTCGGAACACAGAGACCGCAGGACCTCAATAGCTTGTAAAAAGGAAAAAGGAAAAAGGAAAAAGTGATGGCATCAATTTTCTCAAAAATCGTAAGCGGAGAAATTCCCTGTTACAAAATTGCCGAGGATGAACATTTCCTGGCTTTTTTGGACATCAATCCGTTGGCCAAGGGTCATACTCTGGTGATCCCCAAGAGGGAAGAAGATTATATTTTCGATCTCAAGGATGAAGAACTGGCAGGGCTGATGGTATTTGCCAAGAAGGTAGCCAGGGCGATCGAGAACGTGATTCCCTGCAGCCGTATCGGGTTGGCCGTTCTTGGAATGGAGGTGCCGCATGCACATGTGCATCTCGTACCCATCAACAGCGTTTTTGACATTGACTTCCGCAAACCCAAACTTAGGCTGTCACAGGAAGAGTTCATCAGGATTGCCGAAAAGATCAGCTCCGGATTTTAGTGGACGCGATCCGGATTTTTGCGGATAAACTCCTGCCAGGATTTCGTACCGCCTGCTGAAACCGGTCTTCCCGACTGATAATGATGGCACAGGGCCACGGCCACGCCATCGGTCGCGTCAAGGAAATCGGGTGTTTCCCTGAACCTGAGCAATGTCTGTACCATCAGGGCTACCTGTTCCTTCGATGCATTGCCGTTTCCGGTAATGGCCTGCTTGATCTTGCGCGGCGCGTATTCAAAAACGGGCAGTGAACGGATCAGGGCCGGTGCGAGTGCAATTCCCTGGGCCCTTCCCAGTTTCAGCATGGACTGGACATTTTTCCCGTAAAACGGCGCCTCAATTGCCACTTCATCAGGATTGAATTCCTGGATCAGGTGATCGATCCTTTCATAAATCTTACCCAGGCGGATCAAGGGATCGGAGTATTTCTGCAACCGGAGGACTCCCATTGAGAGGAGGGATAAATCCTTGCCTTCCAGACATATCAGGCCATAACCCAGGATGACGGTTCCCGGGTCAATTCCCAGTATTATCTTCTTTTCATTCATCGGATCTTTTCAATGAGAAGAATTGCTGAATGAGAATCCCGCCGATGATGAACACCAATCCCACCGGGGTGGTCCAGAAAATCTTTTCACCGAGGATTAAATGTATAAGAAAAAGCGCGATAAATGGCGATAAAAAGACCAGGTTGCTGATCCGGGCATTGTTCCGGGTATTTTCAAGGGCAGTCAGCCAGCAAACAAATGCGATGGCCATCTCGGTCAGGCCGACATAGACTGCCGGAATCCAGGAAACTGACAAAGCGGGTAGGCCATCTGAGCGGAAAACGAGGTAAATGCCGGTAAAAAGGCTTCCGAAGAAGAAGTTGAGGGTCACCTTAATGATCTCAGGTCTTTTATCCTTGATGTTAAAGATCCAGTAGGAAGCCCAAATGACCGAACTGACTGCGGCCAGGAAAACCCCGAAAGGTTGCCGCACCGGGCTCCGGAAAATATTCTCCCCTTGCGAACTGATCACCACCACTCCCAGAAAACTGATGACCAGGCCTGCCAGGTCAGTCAGGCGAAGTTTCTGCCTGAGGAAGATCACTGACAGCAATACGAGGACAACCGGCCAGGTGTAGTTCAGGGGCATGGCGATCTGTGCCGGCAGAAGTGAATAGGCTTTCAGGAGGATCATGTAATAGAGGAAAGGATTCATGAAACCACCAATAGCAGACAGTACCAGGTTACGGACCGGACCATCGAACAGGTAATAAGCTTGTTTCCGGATGAGCACGACCGCCAGAAGTACGATCCATGCAACCGATGAAGCCAGGAAAAGCAGTTGGGCAAAATCCATTCCGCGAAGGGCCAGTTTGAACGCGGTGCTCGCCGTGGACCACAACAGTATGGCCGTCAGTGCAAGGCTGTAGATGGAACGGGATTTCATCAGGGGATTTGTTGCAGCAATGATTTCAACCTGTCACGTGCATCCAGGAAATAGAAACTGTTCGGGAAATCACGGATAAATTCTTCGAAAAGTGTAATGGCCTTATCCTTTTCTTTTAACTGATCCTGGTTCAGGCAGGCCAGTTGGAACAGAGCTTTGTGGCCCCAATATTCATACCGGTACCGGTCAGCCAGGACTTCAAAGGCCTGCATGGCCTGGGCGGTTTCGTCAAGCTGAAACAGGATGTTCCCTTTTTTATAGAGGATATCATCCAGGGAGGGTTCATCAGGATCGGAAACCCGTAATAGCGAATCAGCCCTGACCAGGGCTTCTGCCCATTTTTTTCTGAATATCAGATAATCGATTCCGGCCAGTTCTTTCAGCAGAACCTGAGCCGTATCGGTTTCGCTTTCGTTTTCGCGAATCAGCAGGGAGAGTTCAAATGCGTCATTTGCGATGGGTTTGGAGGTGCTGCCTTTCAGAACATCGAGCTGCGCCATGGCCCAGGAGATATTTCCCGTAAACCATGCCAATTGGGCTTTCCTGAAGCGGGCAGTGGCTCCCGATGGATTATCCGGATTCTCCAGATCGGTCATGGCATAGGCAAAATTCGCTTCCCAGGGATCTCCTGAAGCCAGAAGGACGTCTCCCTTCAGGAGTATACAGTCGGTCCGGAATCCCGGATGAATGCCGGGAAGCAGGACAGCTTCATCGAGGATGGCCAGGGCTCCTGCATAATCGTTCAGGTAATCGGAGCGGATCCTGGCCTGTTCCAGGAACAACTGCCCGGTTTCAGCACTTTTACCCAGGTCATTGAGGGTTTGGGTGATCTGGTCTGACAGGGATTGCCATCGACGACTGTTCGTTTCGGGATTGAGTCTCTCTTTTTCCACCTGGGTCAACAGGTATTCGATCCGGGCAATCCGGTAAACGGAGCCGACTGGCATGGCCAATCCGGGCTGGACCGGTTGGATTTCCGCACCCTGATCGATCAGGTAGCTGTAGGCTTTCAGGGCAGCATCCGGATCTCCTTCGTCAGCCGCGGTCCTGGCCATATCGAGCGTTCTTTCACCGGATGCATGGCTTCGCCTGTCCATGGCGATGGTCTGTTCCACCGCTTCCAGGTAATTGCCCTCCTTGATCAGGACCCAGACCAGCAGGTCATAAAAAACCGCAACACCGGGCAATTGTTGAATGCTGGAATAGGTCTTGTCGTGGGTCATTTGCATCAGCGTCTGGTCCACATCATAATTCAGGGCATTCTCGATCATCGCTTCGACGGTGGGCAGGTATTGGGGCTGGTTGAGCAGTAAGGCGAAGTACTCATCGAGCATGGCCGGAAAACGCCGCTCGGCATTATAGACATTGGCCATTTCCATCCGGAATTCCTCCGGATTGCCCAGAATCTTCCGCCCGAATTCATAGGTCATCTCGGCATACTGGGTCTGGAGGTAGACCATATAAGCGTTTCCCAGGCTGACGATCCCGTTGAGTGTCTGGGGAAATTCCTTGAGAGGTTCCTGGTAGCATTCCTTTGCTTTGTTGGCATCACCTGATGTTTCGTACAGAAAACCCAGATTGACATAAAGGATGATGTCGCCGGTCTGGCGAATGGCTTTCCGGACCGTTTTAATCGCCGTCTCATAATCCTTCAGTTCCACCAGGCAATTAATATAGTAATGCAGGTAAGATTGAACTTGGTTCTCTTCATATATTTTCAGGAAAATGGGAGCTGCCTTGGCGTATTCGCCGGCACGATAATAATCCCACGCCAGCGGGGCTTTTATTTCCTGGGCACTGGCTAACTGAAAGCACAGGAACAGCAACACGCCGGCAAGAAGTTGCTTCATAGGCGGATCCTGTCGAAACCGGTATACGGATGAAGGACAGATGGGATCAATATATCTTTTCCCGCCTGGTTGTTTTCCAGGATCCCGGCCATGATCCTTGGCAATGCCAGGGCGCTTCCGTTCAGGGTATGGGCAAGCTGGGTGCGTTTGTCGTTCCTGTCCCTGAATCGTAATTTCAGGCGGTTGGCCTGGAAGGACTCGAAATTGGAAACCGATGAAACCTCCAGCCACCGGCCTTGTCCGGCTGCAAACACCTCGAAATCATAGGTCATGGCTGAAGTGAAACTCATATCTCCTCCGCACAGCCGGATGATCCGGTAGGGCAGTTCCAGGGCCTGGACCAGCGATTCCACATAACCTACCATCTCTTCAAGTCCTTCATAGGAATTTTCCGGATGTCTGACCTGCACAATCTCCACCTTATCGAATTGGTGCAGGCGGTTCAGTCCCCTGACATGCGTCCCCCATGAACCGGCTTCCCTGCGGAAGCAGGGGGTGTAAGCCACATATTTTAAAGGCAGTTGTTCTGAGGGAATGATTTCGTCACGGAACATGTTGGTGACCGGTACCTCCGCGGTGGGGATCAGGTAAAAACCATCGGGTTCGGCGTGGTACATTTGACCTTCCTTGTCGGGCAACTGGCCTGTACCAAAGGCTGAGCTTTCATTCACAAGGACAGGGGGCTGCACTTCCGTGTAGCCGGCGCCGATGCCCCGGTCGAGGAAGAAATTGATGAGCGCCCTTTGGAGCCGCGCGATCTCCTTCTTGTACACCGGAAAACCAGCCCCGGCAAGCTTGACACCCAGCTCAAAGTCAAGCAGGCCCGATGTGCCCAGCAGATCCCAGTGGGCTTTCCGGGCCGGATCCTGCGGCAGCGTGGGCCCGCCTTCCCTGATAAGCTGGTTGTCTTCGGCCGTTTTTCCGGGAGGAACAAGCTCATGCGGCAGGTTTGGCAACTGGATAATGAGTTCCTGCAAACGGGTGGCTACTGCCGTATGCTCCTCTTTGAGACGCCGGTTTTCTTCCTTCAGCCGGAAAGTATCCTTCTTGGCTGCTTTGGCTTCTGCCGGCTTTCCTTCCTTGAATAACCGGCCGATCTTTGCGGACAGCCCGTTCAGCTCAGAAAGCTGGTTATCCATTCTGACCTGCATGGAACGACGCTGCTCATCGAGACGGAGGATGTCACCGACCAGCGTGACTGCATCAAAATTCTTGATTTTCAGGCGTTCGATGACAAAACCGCTTTTTTCCTGGATCAACTTAAGAGGGAGCATCGGGAAATGAATTAGAAGCTATAAAAATAAGAAATCTCCTGAACTCTGCCGTTTCCGGGCAAATTCAGGAGACTCCGGTATAGCGGTGAAAACCGGTTATTCTTTTGTTTCCGGGATGATGGAAACAAACGAACGGTCGTTTCTCTTTTTCTGGAACAATACTTTACCGTCTTCCAGGGCAAACAGGGTATGATCTTTTCCAATCCCTACGTTTTTCCCCGGGTGATGCTGGGTGCCGCGCTGGCGCACGAGTATGTTGCCGGCTTTGGCAACCTGGCCGCCGTAAATCTTGACTCCCAGTCTTTTGCTTTCTGATTCGCGCCCGTTCCGGGAGCTACCCATACCTTTCTTGTGTGCCATAATCCTGTTATATTTTTAATTAGCCAAGAATGATATCCTGAATCTGAATCTGGCTGAGGTACTGGCGATGACCATTCAGCTTCTCATAGCCTTTCCGGCGTTTCTTCTTGAAAACCAAAACTTTGTCACCTTTTAAATGAGAAAGCACCTTGGCAGACACTTTGGCTCCTTTGACAACCGGATTCCCTACCTGGACCTTGCCATTGTTATCCACCAGCAGGACTTTTGCCAGTTCCACCTCGGATCCTTCCTCGGCGTCCATCCGGTGAACAAAAACCTTCTGGTCCTTCTCGACCTTGAACTGCTGCCCGGCTATCTCAACTATTGCGTACATCGGAATAAAATTTTCACATATCATTTGGGTCTGCAAAGGTATGAAATAGATTCCTATTCTGCAAAGTCAGGTGATCTATATTTATTTGATACATTTACCGAAAAACCGGCGGGATGGCTAACAAGGTAAAAATGCGGGTCATGGGGCTGACATACAGTCAGACCCAGACCGGCAGTTATGCCTTGGTGCTTGCCGAGGAATCCGGTAAAAAAAGGATCCCGATCATGATCGGAGCCTTTGAAGCCCAGGCAATTGCGCTCCACCTGGAAGACCTGCAGCCGCCCAGGCCCCTGACCCATGATCTTTTCCGGAATTTCTCAAAGGCTTTTGGGATCGAACTTCAGGAGGTCTTCATCAACAAGCTCGAGGAGGGGATCTTTTATTCAGAGCTGTTTTTTTTCAATGCTTCTGAAGTGATCCGGATAGACAGCCGCACTTCGGATGCCGTGGCCCTGGCCCTCCGTTTCAAATGTCCGATCTATACCACCCAGGAGATCCTCGACAAGGCCGGCATCGAGATGGAAGAGAAAGAGTCCGGCGATGAACCCGAGTCATCGGAAGAGCCGGCAGACGAAACTTCCCTGCAAACCATGTCCCTCGAGGAACTTGAATCCATGCTGGCAGATGCAGTCAAACATGAGGATTACGAGTCCGCGTCCATCATACGGGATGAACTGAAGCGCCGGCAGGGCAAGCCGCAGGCATGATCCAAATCCCATGCAGCAATACCTGGATCTTCTCAACCATACGCTGAAAAACGGTACCCGTAAAGATGACCGCACAGGCACAGGCACACTCAGTATATTCGGATACCAGATGCGGTTTGACCTGAGCCGGGGTTTTCCCCTTCTGACAACAAAAAAACTTCACCTCAAATCGATCCTTTATGAGCTTCTCTGGTTTCTCAAAGGGGAAACCAATACCCGCTATCTGACCGATCACGGGGTGAGCATATGGAATGAGTGGGCTGATCCGGCAGGAGAACTGGGGCATATCTACGGGTATCAATGGCGATCCTGGCCGGGTTATCAGGGTGAACGGATCGATCAGATAGAAAGGGTGATCCGTTCCATACGGGAGAATCCGGATTCCAGGCGGCATATAGTAAGTGCCTGGAATGTGGCTGACCTGGGGAACATGAACCTTCCACCCTGTCATATCCTGTTCCAGTTTTACGTGGCCGGCGGAAAACTCTCCTGCCAGCTCTACCAGCGCAGTGCCGATATTTTCCTGGGTGTACCGTTCAACATTGCCTCCTACAGCCTGCTGCTCCTGATGGTGGCCCGCGAAACCGGGCTCATGCCGCATGAATTCATCCATACCCTCGGGGATGCCCATCTTTACCTGAATCATCTCGATCAGGCCCGGACCCAGCTAAGCCGCGATCCCAGGCCCCTGCCTGCGGTCTGGCTGAATCCGGATAAAACGAAAGTGCTCGATTTCGAATTCGGGGACTTCCGGCTGGAAGGCTACGATCCTCATCCCCACATCAAAGCGGATATCTCGGTATGAAAGATCGGGCAGAAAAACCCATCTCGATCATTGTCGCCGTTGCCAGGAATTGGGCGATCGGGTTGAACAACCAATTGCTCTGGCACATTCCGGAGGATTTCCTGTGGTTCAAGAAACAGACCCGTGGACATCCCGTCATCATGGGCCGTCGTACCTGGGAATCGCTACCCGTCAAACCTCTGCCGGGCCGCAGGAATATCGTGATCACTGACGTTCCAGGAGACTGTTTTCCCGGAACCGTTTGTGTGAATTCGCCTGAAGCTGCGATCGGGTTGATGGATCCGCACCAAGAGAATTTCATTATCGGCGGGGGCATGATATACAGGAGGTTTCTTCCGTTGGCCCGGAAAGTCTACCTGACCCTGGTTGACCGGGAATATGAAGCCGACACCTGGTTCCCGCCGCTGAATCCGGCGGAATGGAAAGAGGTATACAGGGAATCCCATGCCGGGGATCCGGATTATGCTTTCCTGATTTATGAAAGGCGAAATTAACTGGCTTTCAGCCGGTTAGCAGTAATCTTAGTCATCTGCTTCTCAGCCAGGGCTTTGGTTATCCGGATAGCGGGCTTTTTCTCCGATGGGGTCGTGAACATGATGTCGACCATGATCCCTTCGCAGATCGATCTCAGGCCACGCGCGCCCAGCTTGAATTCAATGGCCAGCCCGACTATATAATCCAGAACGTCCGGATCGAAGGTCAACTTGATCCCATCCATCTGGAAAAGCTTAACATACTGTTTGATGATGGAGTTCTTAGGTTCGGTCAGGATCCTTCTCAAGGCTTCCCTGTCCAGCGGATTCAGATGGGCGATCACGGGCAGACGGCCGACGATCTCCGGGATCATCCCGAATGCCTTGAGATCCTGGGGTGCGATATACTGGATCAGGTTGTCACGGTCAAGGGCGTCTGCCTTCTTTTGGGCACCATAACCGATGACCCTGGTGTTCAGCCTTTGTGCAATCTTCCGTTCGATCCCGTCAAATGCACCACCTGCAATGAACAGGATATTCCGCGTATCCACAGGGATCATTTTCTGTTCGGGATGCTTGCGACCTCCCTGCGGCGGAACGTTGACGATCGATCCTTCGAGCAGCTTCAGCAACCCCTGCTGGACTCCTTCGCCGGAAACGTCGCGCGTGATGGAAGGATTGTCACCCTTCCTGGCTATCTTGTCGATCTCGTCAATAAAAACAATTCCCCTCTCGGCGGCTTTTACATCATAATCGGCTACCTGAAGCAGGCGGGTCAGGAGGCTCTCGATATCTTCCCCCACATAGCCGGCCTCTGTCAGCACCGTGGCATCGACAATAGTGAACGGGACGTGGAGCATTTTGGCTATTGACTTGGCCAACAGTGTTTTGCCCGTGCCGGTTTCGCCCACGAGTATGATGTTCGATTTCTCGATCTCAACCTCATTCTTATTGTCTTCCTGACCGAGACGCTTATAGTGGTTATAGACGGCAACCGACAGGACCTTTTTGGCATCCTTCTGGCCGATGACATACTGGTCGAGGAATTTCTTGATCTGGACCGGTGTTTTGACCTCGATCTCACCCAGGTTAAAAGGTTTTTGTGGCCTCATTTCTTCCTGGATGATGGAATAGGCCTGTTCAATGCAGAAATCGCAAATATGTCCCGAGATCCCCGCAATCAGCAGGTTAACGTCATCCTTGGTCCTGCCGCAAAATGAACACTTGTCCATATCCTTTGCCATTCAGGTTATTTTGAATTCATCCTGACCATCACCTCGTCAATCATCCCATACTCCTTGGCCTCTTCGGCGGTCATCCAGAAGTTACGGTCTGAATCCTTTTCAATTTTTTTAAAGGTTTGCTTGGTGTGCAAAGCCAAGATTTCGTAGAGTTCTTTTTTCAGTTTCTGAAGCTCGCGTACCTGGATTTCAATATCGGAGGCTTGGCCTTGTGCACCGCCCAGCGGCTGATGGATCATGATCCTCGAATGTCTCAGCGCCGAACGCTTTCCTTTGGTCCCGCCTGCCAGGAGGACAGCTCCCATGGAAGCAGCCATGCCGGTACAGACAGTCGAAACGTCGGGATTGATGTACTGCATCGTATCATAGATGCCGAGGCCCGAGTGTACCATCCCACCGGGAGTATTGAAATAGATGGTTATATCTTTCCGCGGATCCACAGAATCAAGGAACAGCAACTGGCCTTGGATAATATTGGCCACATCGTCCTCAATCGGAGTTCCGAGAAAGATGATACGATCCATCATGAGGCGTGAAAAAATATCCATGGAAGCCACGTTCAGCTGGCGCTCCTCAATGATGGTCGGGGAGACATAATAGTTGTACTGCGACTGGTACCTTTCGAGGTTCAGGCTGCTGATCCCCAGATGGCCGATCGCATATTTCCGGAATTCATCCTGTGCTTTCATCACTTAAAATCAGGCTTTAAGATTTAATTTGTCAATTTATTAAATTCCTCCAAGCTGACCGCTTTTTCAACCAGTTTAAACAAAGATTTAACATGGTCAATGACCTTGTTCTCCAGGATCACATCGGCGATCCTTTGTTTTTCCTCGTCGTTTTTCAGCAGGTAGTCGGCGAAACGGAAGAGCTGTTCGGGTGGTGCATCATACACTCCGTATTGAAAATAGCGTGATTGGGCGGTCCAGACCGCTTGTTCGCGAATTTCCTCATCGGTGGCTTCCAGCTTGTTTTCAGCGATAACGTGGTTTTTGATCATTCTCCATTTGAGATCCTCGGTAAAAGCAGGAAACTCTTTTTCCAGCTGTTCCTGGGTGAGCCTGCCATCTTTTGAGGATGCCAGCATCCAGCGTTTCAGAAACTCTGTGGGCAAGGGAACACCGGTTGTTGCCATGAGGCTGGCTTTTGCATCCATGTGGAACTTGTAGCGGGCTTCGCGCGAATACCTGCGTTCCAGGTCTTCCCTGACCCGGTTCCGGTAGGCTTCGATCGAATCAACCACGCCGTCCCCATAAGTCTTGTCGAACAAAGCCTGTCCTATTTCTGCGGGGGCAAAGCGCGAGATCTCGGTTACGGTGAATTCGAAATCCGAATCTATGTTTTTCAGTTCCTCCTTGCCGATCTTCAGCAGCGCGGCCCTGTCTGCCTCGTTCGGGAAAGCCTGGTTCGGGTTGAAAACCAGCCGGTCATTGACCCTGGCATTCAGGAATTGCTTCCGAATGGTCTTGTCGGCAATGTTCTTGACGTAGATCAGCGTACCATGGGAATGGATAGAATGCTGATGTTCATCCTCTTCCGCCGGTGCGGCTTCCTCATGATGGACAGCTCCCTCCTCCGTGATCTGGCAGAGGTCACCCTTGACCACATCCTCATCGGAAACGGTTTCGGTCGGTTCGAATGTGCCAAACCTGCGCGAATAATCATCAATCTGATGGTCGATCATCTCTTCAGTCACCGCAACCTTGTAATCATTGAGCTTGTCCTTGGCCGTGATGTTCAGTTCAATGGCCGGGGAAATTCCTATATCGAAATGGAATTCAAAAGATTCCTGGCTGTCCCAGTCGACCGGGGGAGTGTTGATGCTGGCCATGGGTTCGCCCAGGGTTTTTATCACATTTTCTTTCAGATAATTATTCAGGGTTTCTGCCAGGAGGTTCTGTACCTCGTCCACCTGGATGGATTTACCATAGATTTTCCGGATCAATCCGGCCGGTACTTTTCCGGGCCGGAATCCGTCAAGCCTCACTTTTTTCCTGTATTCAGCCAGCGCACTCTCCACTTTCGGCAGGTAATCCGCCGGGTCCAGAGTTATTTTCAATACGGCATTCAGATCGTCGATATTTTCCCTGATGATGTTCATGTTATCTGTAACTGTTCTGATGATATTTCGACAAAGGGTGCGGATGACGGGACTCGAACCCATACGCCTTTCGGCACCAGATCCTAAGTCTGGCTCGGCTACCAATTACGACACATCCGCAAAAGTGCCGCAAAGATAGTCAAAATTTAGATAGATGGTGCGGTTCCGGCCGGCTCACCCTATTGCCTCAGCTCGAAGTTCTGTCCCAGGTATACTTTCCTTACTTGCTCATCTTCAGAAAGTTCCCGTGCAGACCCGGATTTCAGGATGCTGCCTTCAAAAAGAAGGTAAGCGCGGTCGGTGATGGAGAGTGTCTCATGTACGTTATGATCGGTTATGATCACGCCGATATTTTTTTCCTTCAACTTTTTGACTATGGATTGGATATCCTCGACAGCGATCGGGTCGACTCCTGCAAAAGGTTCGTCGAGCAGGATAAAGAGTGGCTTGAGGGCCAGGGCACGTGCGATTTCGGTCCGGCGGCGCTCCCCGCCGCTAAGCTGAACCCCTTTGTTCTTACGTATTTTATCGAGTCCGAATTCAGAAATCAGGGATTCGGCACGTTCTTTTTGTTCGGGTTTGGGTATCCGGGTCATCTCCAGGACGCTGTAAATATTGTCCTCAACCGACATGTTCCTGAATACGGAAGGTTCCTGGGCCAGGTAACCGATACCGCTCTGAGCCCGCTTAAAAACCGGTTCATGGGTGATTTCTGTGTCTTCCAGGAAGATCTGGCCCGAATTAGGCCTGATCAGGCCGACGATCATGTAAAAGGTCGTTGTCTTACCGGCGCCGTTAGGCCCGAGCAATCCAACGATCTCCCCTTGCTCGACCTCGACTGACACAAGGTTGACGACGGTTCTCTGACGGTATTTCTTAACGAGATTACGGGTATACAGTTTCATGGCTGGTTATACTATTCCTTCCCGGAGGATGTCATGAATATGAATGACTCCAAGGTACTTTTCATCCTCCATGACCAGGAGCTGGGTGATGCTGTTCGAGCGCATGGCTTCCAGGGCAGCGACGGCCGGTTCTCCGGGAGAGATGCATTTCGGATTCGCTGACATGATCATGCCGGCAGCCAGGGTTCGGGTATCTTCATATTTCTCCATCATCCTCCGCAGATCCCCGTCCGTAATGATCCCTGTTATTCTTCCCTGGCTGTCTGCCACGGCAGTGGCACCCAGGCGTTTGGAGGTCATCTCCATGATGACGGTCCGGACATCGTCCGTGAGCTGGACCAGGGGCTTTTCATTCCGATGGTAAAGATCCGATACCCTCAGGTAGAGACGCTTTCCAAGAGTTCCTCCCGGATGCAGCCGGGCGAAATCGGACGCAGAAAATCCTTTCAGCTCCAGCAGGCAAATGGCCAGGGCATCTCCGATGGCCAATTGAAGGGTTGTACTGGTTGTCGGAACCAGATTGTTTGGGCAGGCTTCTGAAGACACGGGCAGGATGACGGTTATTTCTGCCTGGCTTTCAAGATAGGAACCGGGATCCGTAACAATGGCCAGGATCGGATTCCCGAGGATCCTTATCTGAGGCACCAGGACTTTGATCTCGGGAGTGTTCCCCGATTTGGAAATGAAAAGGATCAGGTCATGCTCCCCGATGATGCCCAGGTCACCATGAAGGGCATCTGCAGCGTGCAAAAAGGCGGATGATATTCCGATTGAATTCAGGGTCGCACATGTTTTCTGTGCGATAATGGCGCTTTTTCCCACACCTGACAGGATCAGCCTCCCCTTCGATCTATGGATCCGTTCAACGAGATCCGCAAAATGGTCATCCAGAGTGCCTGCCAGATTCACCAGTGCATGACCTTCAGCAAGAAGGGCTGACCTGGCTATGGCAAGGATTTCTTGGTGACCGGTCACGATAACTTTTTTTTTGGGCACGAAAAAGTTTTAAAATGCTTAAATTTAGTCTACAAAAATAGTAATTCTAAAACGGCGATGCAGGCTAATTATTGAACGGATGGCAGTAGATTCTCGCAAGCTTCACGAATTCCTTAAGATCAATTTTGGTTTCGATACCTTCAAGAGCAACCAGGAGAACGTAATCCAAAACGTCCTTGCAGGAAGGGATTCGTTTGTGTTGATGCCAACCGGGGGAGGAAAATCCCTCTGCTACCAGTTACCGGGCGTTCTCATGGATGGCACGGCCATTGTCATTTCCCCTTTGATCGCCCTCATGAAGAACCAGGTTGATTCAATGCGGGCTTTCAGTACCATTGACGGAGTGGCTCACTTCCTCAATTCTTCCCTGACGAAAGTTCAGATCTCCCGGGTGCTGGAAGATGTCCAAAGCGCCAGGACAAAATTGCTCTACGTTGCACCTGAATCTCTCAACAAGCTGGATTATACCGATTTCCTGAAGGGCGTCACCGTCTCGTTTTATGCGGTTGACGAGGCACATTGCATCTCCGAGTGGGGACACGATTTCCGTCCCGAGTACAGGAGGATAAGGCCCATCATCGAGCAGATCGGCAGGGCTCCGATCATGGCCCTGACTGCCACGGCAACTCCTAAAGTCCAGAATGACATCCAGAAAAACCTGGGTATCCTGGACGGCGATGTTTTCAAATCATCCTTCAACCGGCAGAATCTCTATTATGAGGTACGTGCCAAACAGGATCCTGAAAAGCAGATCATCAGGTATATCAAGGAGAATCCCGGCAAATCGGGTATCATTTATTGCCTCAGCCGCAAGCAGGTGGAAGACCTGGCAGAGACCCTGGTCGTCAACGGCATCAAGGCATTGCCCTATCATGCCGGACTGGATGCCTCGACCCGGGCTACAAACCAGGACAAATTCCTGCTCGAGGAGGTGGAGGTGATCGTAGCAACCATTGCTTTCGGGATGGGAATCGATAAACCCGATGTCAGGTATGTTCTTCATTATGATATTCCTAAAAGCCTTGAAGGATACTATCAGGAGACCGGGCGGGCAGGGCGCGACGGAGGGGAAGGGAACTGCATCACCTTTTACAGTTACAAGGATATTCAGAAACTTGAAAAGTTCATGCAGGGCAAACCCGTGGCTGAACAGGAGATCGGAAGGCAGCTGCTCCATGAAACCTCCTCCTATGCCGAATCATCCATTTGCAGGCGCCGCCAGTTGCTGCACTATTTCGGTGAGGAATATGACCAGGACAATTGCGAAAACTGTGACAATTGCCTGAATCCCAAAACCCAGTTCGAAGGGCGGGATTTTGTGGCCATGGCTCTGGATGCCGTTCTCGAAGTTCGGGAGAAATTCAAGCCCGAGCATGTGGCGAAAGTCCTGACAGGCCAGGTCAATTCGGCCATCAGGACTTACAAGCACCATCAGCTCGAGATTTTCGGCCAGGGCCGTGACAAGGATGAACGGTTCTGGGTGGCTGTCCTGCGACAAGCCCTGATTGCCCAGCTCCTCGACAAGGACATAGATAATTACGGCACCCTGAAGATTACGGAAGCCGGCCGGAAATTCCTTGACGAACCCGAATCCTTTATGTTGACCGAGGATCAAAGCTATGAGGATTCTGATGAACCAAAAGCACCCCGGGGGGGCGGAGCCGGCGCTGTGGACCCGGAACTGTTCAGCTTGCTGAAGGACCTCAGGAAGAATATATCCAAGAAACATAACCTGCCACCCTTTGTGATTTTCCAGGATCCCTCACTCGAGGATATGGCAGTTTATTACCCGATCCGGACCGAGGAACTTGCCAACATGACCGGTGTTGGCGTCGGCAAGGCACAGCGCTACGGCAAGGAGTTTGTCGAACTGATCCGCAAGTATGTTGAAGAAAAAGAGATTGAGAGACCCCAGGATATGGTTGTCCGCTCCATCGTCAACAAATCCAGCATGAAGGTTTCCATTATCCAGAGTATCGACCGGAAGGTTCCGCTGGATGTTATTGCTGAATCGAAAGGACTGGAGATGAATGAAATGCTCAAGGAGATTGAGTCAATCGTCAACAGCGGCACCAAGCTCAATATTGATTATTTTATCGATGAAATGATGGATGAGGAGCACCAGCAGGAAGTATATACCTATTTCAAGGAGGAAGCCGAAACTGAATCGGTGGATGAAGCCCTGAATGAGTTGGGCGAAGATGATTTTACCGAAGAGGATATTCGGCTGATCCGGATCAAGTTTATCTCCGAAATGGGCAATTAAATGCCATCGCCAACTCCTTCCTCACTCACGACCTGACAGGGAAAAGCATCGCACTTACCCGCATGGAACCGGTAAAAGCTTATTTCCATCTGACCCGGCCGGTCATTGCCCAGGCCGCAGCTGTCACAACATAGAACGGATAGAAAACCTGTACCGGAAGGAACCAGGCCAGGAGCCGGGTGCAGTGAAAAAACCGGGCTGCCCGGATGAGCAGGGGGAGATCGGCTGCCGATTTTATTCCCAGGAAGACCAGAGGCGTGAACCAGGCCGACCACCCTGTCAGGGCTGTAACCAGGGAGGTGATTATAGCCAGGTTGCCCAGGAAGACGAGAAGGGTGGTTGCAACCAGCATCGGGTCGGAATAACCTTTGGCCTTGGATGCCCATCGTTGCCGCTGCCGGATGAAACCGGACAGGCTCCCGGCAGGCTTCGATTCCACGATGGCCTCCCGGTTAAGGCAGTACCGGATCTTATGCCCGGGTGTCTTTTTCATCGCCTGCAGGAGAAAAACATCGTCCCCTGACAGGAATCGCGCATCCAGGTCAGTGACAAGGGACCGGTAAACCGAAGCCTTCACCCCGATGTTGGGACCCTGTATCATCACGGGTCGCCCGAGTCCGGAGGACCCTACGGAGGCAGCGACCAGGCTGAGGTATTCCAGCTTCTGGATATTTTCTTGCCAGGTCTTGGCCGGTCCGAGAACCACCGGTCCGGCAATCAGGTCGGCATCCAAATCCCTGAAGCAGGAAGCCATTGAACGGACCCATCCGGGCCCGGGCTGGCTATCGGCATCGGTCAGGAGGATGAATTCTCCCGTAGCGGTTTCCATGCCGGCTTTCAGGGCAGTTTTTTTTCCCGATTCACTCCCGGTCAGGGAAACGACTTTATTGCCCGGCCGGCCGGCTGAGATATTCCGGAGCTGTTCAGCGGTCCCGTCAACAGAATGATCATCGATCCAGATGATCTCGACCTGGCTTTTCGGATAATCCTGCGCATTGAGGGCTGCGGACGCTCCTTCGATTTGACCCGCTTCATTCCTGCAGGGAACCAGAATGCTGATCCTGATATCCGGATATCCTTTTACGGCATGGGATACCGGCGTTCGGATCCATCCGGCACAGAAACAGGTGATCAGGATACAATAGGCGGCGACTGCCGGCAGCAGTACAAGGGTTAAGACATCAGGCATGAGTTTCCAGTTTGATCTTCCTGAGCAGGATCAGCCCGATCAGGGCAGGGATCATGATATTGATGATCCAGATGGTGAACGTCGTGAAAACGATGGCTGGAACATCTGTCGTATACGGCCCGAGGATCAGTATGGCAATAGAGCCGCGGATGCCGAGATCGCCAACTGTGGGAACCGGCACGAAATGCAGGATCAGTAAGATGATGGCGACCGCAGCCACTCCTTCAAAGAAGCTGATCCGGATATCAAAGAAATGAAGAACCAGGTAATACTGCGTCATGTAAGTCAGGTACTTCATCAATGACAACGCAAGAAGGTAGGCTTTGTCGCGTCCCGATACTCCCTGCATGGCATGCAGGAAAGAGTGGAAGACTTTTAACCACCTGTATTTTTGAAAATAGGCTGATAAACGGTCTATGGCAAAGAACAGGACAATCAGGATCATACCGGTGGCGAAGGCGACCGACAAAGTCAAAATCCAGGAATGGCTATGGTCTGAGATCAGGTATTCGTTGGAGGGCAGATAGGTGGCTGCGCCGATAAAACCCACGGTCACGGTGACTACCATCTGGGCAAGGACACAGATCAAGGTCAGGCCCGAGCCTGCAAACCGGTTACCCTGGTTCAGGATCAATCCCCGGGTTACCACATCTCCGATCCGGTTGGGGGTTGTCACTGCCATGGCGAGGCTTGACAGGACGCCGGCCATGGCTCGCAGGTAGGTAACCCTTTCGAGCCGGTTAACGAGCCTTTTCCACTTCAGTGCTTCGCAGGAAAAATTAACATAGATGAGCAATATCGCCAGGATCAGGAACCAGTAACGGTGGCCCCGCAAAGCTCCTGCCAGCCTGGGCCAGGCCTCATCCCAATGCTCAAAGATGACCAGGCGGTAAACCATGTAGGCGAGGGCCAGAAGGGCAACACTCGCCTTGATGAGGTTGGACTGCAGCCGGGTGATCTTCAAAATGGTTACTTTTAGGGGTTTTCAACAGGTATTTGGTAAATATAACTTAAACATCGCGATATGACAGACCGGGTCAGGGCAAAAAAGAACCTGGGGCAGCATTTCCTGACCCATGAGCACACGGCGCAGCAGATCGTCGCAGCCCTCTCACCCGGGAGGGAATCGATGGTCGTTGAGGTGGGCCCGGGCATGGGCATCCTTTCGGAAGAACTCCTGAAAAGGTACAGAGAACGGTTACGAGTGGTCGAGATTGATCCGGAATCGATTGACTATCTGACCACTCATTTTCCTCAATTGGCCCCAGGTATCATCAGGTGCGACTTTCTCAAGCTGGACCTGGCCGGAATAACCCCCGGGCCCATTTCCGTCATAGGTAATTTTCCCTATAATATCAGCTCCCAGATCCTGTTCCACCTGTTGGAATATCGCGGCCAGGTGGAGGAGATTGTCGGCATGTTTCAGCGGGAAGTGGCACGCAGGATCGTTTCCGGACCCGGATCGAAGGAATACGGGATTCTCAGCGTGCTGATGGGCACTTTTTATGAAAGCCGCTACCTCTTCACGGTCCAGGAGGACAAATTTCGCCCGGCTCCGAAGGTCAAATCCGGGGTGGTCCGTTTTTCCCGTAAAACCAGGATCAGCCTCCCTTGCCAGCCCGAAACCCTCTTCCGTGTCGTTAAGATGGCATTCAACCAGAGAAGGAAGACTTTGCGCAACGCCCTGTCTTCCATCTGGATACCCGGGCTTGAAGAAACCGGTTTCGGGGGGATGAGGGCGGAACAACTGGGAACCGGTGACTTCCTGAAGCTGGCGGCGGAGGTGGAGAGACTCGTGACTCGTGACTCGTGACTCGTGACTCGTGACTCGTGATTCGTGATTCGTGATTCGTGACTGGAGATACGTGGTGAGTTGTCCCCAGACTGAAGTCTGGGGTTAATCATAAATTACTTTTTCCTTTTTCCTTTTTCCTTTTTCCTTTCCTTCTGCCTTCTGCCTTCTGCCTTCTGCCTTCCCTTCATACCGTCTGTATCGCCACCACGGGATTCAGCTTGGATGCTCTCCAGGCCGGGGCGAATCCGGAAACAATCCCGATTGCCGCTGATATGGCTATGCCGATAGCGATATTATTGATCCCGAGGACCAGTTGGAATTCCATCATGGAATTGGCGATGAGGGTTCCGATGAAGATCAGGAAAAGCCCGACGAGCCCGCCCAAAACAGCCAAGGCTACCGCTTCGAAAAGGAATTCAAACAAGACGAAGATGTTGCGGGCGCCTATGGCTTTCTGGATCCCGATGATCTTCGTCCTCTCACGAACGGAAACGAACATGATGTTTGCGATCCCGAATCCACCGACCAGGATGGCAAAACCGCCTATGATCAATCCCGCCAGGTTCAGGGTTACCAGCAGCTGATCGAAGGCAGTGGCGATCATGGACATCGTATTCAGGGAAAAATTATCCTCCTGCATCGGTTTGAGTTTACGGATGGAACGCATGATCCCGGTCAGTTCATCAGACATTTCTTCAATGGGTATACCCGGTTTTGCTATAGCCATCAGGGTAGGGTTCACATCGTAACTCCTGATGTTCAACAGGGTGCGGGCATAATTCAGCGGGATCATCACCATCTCATCATGACTGCCGGCATTGATGCCTTCACCCTCCTTTTTAAAAATCCCGATAATGGTAACTTTTGCGGACGAGATCTCGAGGGTTTTGCCGATCGGGTTCTCACCCGGAAGCAGGTCATCGGCAATTTTACGTCCGATCACAGCCACATTGGATCCTGATTGGAACTCGGTCTGGCTGATGAACCGTCCTTCCTCGACCTCAAACGACCTGACTTTTTCATAATCCTCGGTTGAGGCCAGGATCCAGATGTCCTTGACCGAGTTTTGCTTATAGCTGAGGTTTCGCCTGCCTTGAATGGTAAAAGTTGCCGCTTCAACGGTGCGCGACCGTTCCATGATCTCTTTCATTTCCCTCAGCTCCGTCTCGGGCCGCTGGATATATTTCCACCACTGAAATCCCGGACCAAAGGCCATGGGCCATTTCTGGATGTAGACTACGTTGTCACCCAATTCTGAAATATTCTTTTTTATGGTTCTACCCAGGGAATCCACCACGGTAAATACCGATACGATGGCAAATATCCCAATGGTGATCCCCAATAAGGAGAGTATGGTTCTGAGCTTATTGGATACAAGAGATTGCAAGGCAAAGCCGATACTGTCACGGATGATCCTTACCCAGATAATGGCCGATTTGATGCCGTGCTTCATGGACAGCAAAAATAATCATTTATTTGGGGGAGGCCGGTAGCCCGGAATTGATTAATGTGCCTAATTTTGATAAATTTGCAAAATCTTAAATCTCAGGGGGGGTGGACACAGGCAAGCAAATCAGATCGGCTCTCGTATCTGTCTACCATAAAGACAGGCTGGATGAAATCGTTATTAAACTGCATCAACTGGGAATCAAACTAATAAGTACCGGTGGAACGGCACAATTCATTGAATCGCTGGGATTACCGGTGCAAACTGTCGAATCCCTCACGGGTTATCCCGGCATTCTGAGCGGAAGGGTTAAAACGCTTCATCCGAAAGTATTTGGCGGAATCCTCGCCCGGCGTGAACAATCATCGGATATGAAAAGCCTGGAGGAATTGGGGATTCCGGAGATCGACCTGGTCGTTGTCGACCTCTATCCTTTCGAACGGACGGTAGAATCAGGAGCTGATCTGCCGGATATCATTGAGAAAATTGATATCGGCGGGATCTCCCTGATCCGGGCCGCCGCCAAGAATTATGCCGATGTGGTGATCATTCCCTCGGTTGAGCATTATCCAGATTTGTTGGATATTCTGGAGCGAGGTGGTGGCGTGACGTCCATGGAGGAGCGCTATAAATTGGCGGTGGAGGCGTTCGCGGTGAGCAGCTGGTATGATGCTGCCATTCACAATTACCTGGCCGGACCGGATCCGGTGCATTTCCGCAAAGGCGCCGGCCCTTCAAGGTTGCTGCGTTATGGGGAGAATCCGCATCAGAAAGGGTTTTTTTACGGAGAATTGAACCAGGTTTTCGACCAGTTGCATGGCAAGGAAATATCTTACAATAATCTTCAGGATATTGATGCTGCCATTGCCCTTATCGATGAGTTTACCGGAACGACATTCGCCATCCTGAAACATACCAACGCCTGTGGCATCGCTTCCAGGCCGGTTCTGAAGGACGCATGGAAACTGGCTCTGGCCGCCGATCCGGTATCTGCCTTTGGAGGCATACTGGTTACGAACAGGGCGGTGGACAAGGTGACGGCCAAAGAGATCAACCAGCTCTTTTTTGAGGTCATCGTCGCCCCGGGATATGACCAGGGAACACTGGAAATATTAAAACAGAAAAAGAACCGGATCATCCTGGCTCGAAAGCCGGGAT
>CAZJNQ010000046.1:13067-23650 GCA_964547475.1 uncultured Porphyromonadaceae bacterium | reverse complement strand
GCCAATAACGGATTCAGTGGAAGTGTCTCGTGCTTCGGGGGGGTGAGGCTGAGCCAGTCGGGGATGGCTTCATCCCGGAACCCGGTGGCAATGAGGGTGATCCGGATCTCGTCGGTAAGGGCATCATCGGTGCAGGTTCCCCAGATCACGTTGACCATGCCCCCCACCCGTTCCATGATGGTATCGGTGATGATGCCTACCTCATCCACCGTGATCTCGTCGCGCCCCGAAGTGATGTTCAGGAGCACCCGGCTGGCACCCCGTATGTCGTTGCTGTTCAGCAGGGGTGAATGGATGGTTTCGTCGATGACGTTCCGGGCACGGTCGAATCCCCTGGCCGTGGACGATCCCATAAAGGCTATGCCTCCATTCAGCATCACCGACTGCACATCGGCAAAGTCCACATTGATATAACCGTGGACGGTGATGATCTCGGCGATTCCCTTGACCGCCAGGGTGAGGATGTCATCGGCTTTCTTGAAGGCTTCATTCAGCGTAAATCTTCCATAAATCTCACGGAGCTTCTCATTGTGGATGATCAGCAGGGCATCCACCTCTTCTTTCAGCCGTTTGACTCCCTGCAGGGCCTGGTGCTGGCGCGGGGGACCCTCTATGCTGAACGGCAGGGTAACCACTCCCACCGTCAGGATATTCAGTTCCCTGCAGGCCCGGGCAATGACCGGGGCGGCACCGGTGCCGGTGCCCTTGCCCATGCCGGCCACGATGAAGGCCATCCGGGTGTTTCGCTGGAGGAGTTCCGATATTTCCGTGATATTCTCGATGGCAGCCTGCTCGCCCACATCCGAGCGGTTGCCCGCACCGCGCCCTTCAGTCAGGGTGGCGCCAAGCTGGATCTTCTTCCCGACCGGGCTGGCCATCAGGGCCTGGCTGTCGGTGTTGACCACCAGAAAATCAACATCCCGGATCCCTTCGCGGTACATGCGGTTAACCGCGTTGCATCCGCCTCCGCCCACCCCGATGATGGTGATGATGGGATCCTCGTTAACCGGAAGAATAAAATCGACAAGGTCGTTAAACATGATAATCGGAATGCTTGTGATGAATTATTACTTCAGTTCGTCATCTTTATCGTCAAACAATGAGTTCATCCATTCAATGGCTTTGGAACTCTTCACCCTTTCCTTTCTCCTTTCTCCTTTCTCCTTCCTCCTTTGCCTCTCTTTCTCCTTCACCGGGGCCGTGGCCTCGACCGGCTCGAACCTTTCAACCTCCATTTCCACGTCGTCGGGTTTTTGGATGGTGCCGAACAAGTCGGTGGGAAGGGTCATTTCGTCCCTTGAATGCTTGAGGGGATAAGCCACCTTTTCAAATTCCGGTACCAGATCGCCCAGGCTGGTTTCGGTCTGCAGGCCCGTCGCCACGATGGTGACGCTCAGGGATTCTCCCAGGGTCTCATCCGTGGTATTGCCCCAGATAATGTCGGAGCGTATCTGGGTGCAGTGCTGGATGAACTCCATGATCTCGGTGATCTCGTCCATCAGGACCTCCTTTTGGGAGCCCGATGAGATATTCAGGAGGATATTCCTGGCACCCTTGAGGTTGTTGTTGTTCAGCAACGGGGAGATGAGGGCCTTGCTGATGGCTTCGTAAGCCCGGTTTTCCCCTTCGGCGACACCCGAGCCCATGATGGCCACCCCGCTCCGTTCCATGACCGTGCGGACGTCGGCGAAATCCACGTTGACGTACCCGTGCACGGTGATGATCTCGGCAATCCCCTTGGCGGCCATGGCGAGGACGTTGTCGGCATGCCCGAAAGCCACCGAAAGCGGCTGGTCGCCGTAGATGTCGCGAAGGCGGTCGTTATGGATCACCAGGAGAGCGTCCACATGGTCCTTCAGGTTTCGGATACCTTCGACCGCCTGGTTCCACCGTTTCTGTCCCTCGAAGGAGAACGGCAGGGTGACGATCCCGACTGTCAGGATGTCCATTTCGGTGGCCGCCTCGGCGATGACCGGGGCTGCGCCCGTGCCGGTTCCGCCGCCCATTCCTGCTGTCAGGAAAACCATTTTCGTGTTGTTATTCAACACGTTGCGGATGTCCTCGATATTCTCCAGGGCCGATTCCCGTCCCCTGGCCGGTTCGTTGCCGGCCCCCCGCCCGAAGGTCAGGGTTTTGCCAAGCTGTATCTTATTGGTTATGGGGCTGTTCTGCAAAGCCTGGTTATCGGTGTTGCAGACCACGAACTCCACTCCCTTGATTCCCTGGCGGTACATGTGGTTCACGGCATTGCTTCCGCCGCCGCCGACCCCGATGACCTTGATGATGGATTTTGTTTCCCGGGGCAAGTCGAATTGGTATATGTCCTCAAACATGGTAAGAGATTTATGGATTAAAATCGTTCATTTTCGTCGCTGAAGAAGCTGAGCCATCCTTTCTGGATCTTATCCTTGATGCCCGTGGCCTGGCCTTTCTTCCGGACCGGCTTGGCGTAGCGGGTTCCGGAAGCGGCTTCCCCGTAAGATCCCTCCACGACCAGCCCGATCGCGGTGGAATACATCGGCTGGTTGACCGCTTCATCGGTCCCGGCCACCAGGAACTGGTTGGGGTAGCCCACCCTGACGTCATAGCCCGTCCTGAACCTGATCAGCTGGGGCAGGTTTTTCAGCATGGCGCCGCCACCCGTGATGACGATGCCGGCGCTCAGCTTCCCGGCATAGCCCGAATTCCCGATCTCGAAGGATACCGCATCCAGGATCTCTTCCATGCGCGCCTGGATGATGAAAGCCAGGCTTTTGAAAGAGATCTCGCGGGGTTCACGGCCGCTGATCCCCGGTATGGTGACCACCTTGTCCCCGGCAGCCGTATCGCCCATCGCCGAGCCATATTGCACCTTGAGGGCCTCTGCATGCCGGAGGAGGATCGAACAGCCCTCCTTGATGTCATTGGTGATCACGTTTCCACCAAACGGTATGACCGCCGTATAACGGATCACGTCATTATGATAGACGGCCACATCCGTGGTGCCGCCACCGATATCCACCATGGCGACACCCGCTTCACGCTCATCGGCGGTAAGGACGGACGTAGCCGAGGCCAGGGGCTCGAGTATCATTTGCCTGACCTTCAGGTCCACCCGTTCGATGCACTTGCTGATATTGCGGGCTGAGGCGATCCGGCCGATCACCAGGTTGAAATTGGCTTCCAGCAGGCGGCCCGACATGCCTACCGGTTTTGTGACATCCGTTTCATTATCAACAATATAACTCTGAGGGATCACGTGCAGGATCTCGTCCCCCGGATCCACCGGGGTGCGGGCCATCTGATCATGCAGGTAATCCACGTCCTCCTGGCTGATCTCCTCGTGGTCGATATATTTCGAGTTCCGGTTCTTCATGCTCTTGATATGCTGGCCGGCTATCCCCACGAACACGTCGCCCATCCGGTAGCCCGACTGCTCCTCCGCCTGCTGCCTGGCCAGCTCAATGGCGCTGACCGTTTCGTCGATATGGACGACCATGCCCCGCTTTACCCCGCTCGATGGGGCATTTCCCAGGCCCAGCACCTCAAACGTCCCCTCTTCCGTCTTCCTCGCCACGAGTGCCACGATCTTGGTCGTCCCGATATCAATGGCTGATAGTATCTCTTTCCTGCTCATAATTCTTGTATTATACTTTCTCCATCCTCCTTCATCCTTTCTCCTTCTCCCAGCGTGTCCCTCACGCTCCGCAAACTATCCCTCTCCTTCCGTTGTTCCTGGGTCCAAAGCCTGGCAACCACCTGGTTGCTGTAGGCCAGGTCGATCCGCGAGTATTTGTCCCAGCCGACGTTAGGCAATCCCTGCCGGTAAAATGCCCGGAGCTTGGCCAGCTTCCATTCGTAATCGCCGGCATCGCCCATGAATATCCGGTTGTCCCCGATCCTGGGAATGATCTCGAGGGTATGGTCGGGATAAACCTGTATCTCGGTGATCAGCGCGTCAAGGAAAGTCTCGCCGCTGATATACCGGACTACCCTGAACAGGCTGTCTGCCAGGAATTTATGGTCAGCCACACCGGTAACCGTCATGACTTTGGCCGTAAACTTGTCCGAGAGCGCCATCTCCTTGCCTTCCGTATCGATATAGAAGGATTCATAAGGCCCGATATAGCGCAGGACGGGTTTTCTCTGCCACACGGTAATGAAGAGCGTCCCGCCGGGAGTGCAGTAAACGAGGGCATCCTTCACACCGGTGACTGTTTTCACGGTTTGCCTGACCTGGTCGCGGTTGAGGCTTTCAACCGGGGTGCCGGTTATCCGGATACCCCTGTTGGCCAGGATTCCCGTGACGTCGGTGGGCAGGATGAACCGGGCTTCCAGGCTGTCGGCCACGATGACCTGCAGGGCCTTGAAGGTTTGCTGGCGCATCCGGGTTTCCGCGAACCACACGCTGACCCCGATAAATGCTGCCAGGAGCACCCAGGACGATATGTTGAGTATTTTACGCCACATGCTCATCCAGATATTTTATGATCGGATCGCACAACCGGTCGATATCGCCGGCGCCGATGGTCAGAAGTATTTCCACCTGCCTGTTCTCCAGGATGCCGGGGAAATCGGACATGGAGCAGAGCGTTGCCGGTATGCCGGCCACTTTGTCAAGAAGCATTTTTGAGTTCACCCCGGGGATGGGTTTTTCACGGGCCGGGTAAAGGTCCAGAAGCAACAGTTCGTCCAGCATCGAGAGGGACCGGGCAAAGTCATCGGCAAAGTCACGGGTCCGGCTGAAGAGGTGGGGCTGGAAGATCCCCGTCAGCTTCCGTCCGGGGAACAGGAGCCGCATGGATTCAACGAGGGCCCTGATCTCGTTGGGATGGTGGGCATAGTCATCCACATAGACCACGCCCGAACGGTTGAAATGGATATCGAACCTGCGGACGATCCCCTCAAATGCCCAAAGGCCGGCCACGATCCCGCTGGGACCGATCCCGGCGAGTGTTGTGAGGGCGGCCGCGGCGACTGCATTTTCCACGTTGATGATCCCCGGGACGCGGGTTGTCATCCCGGCAATCGTCCCCTGAGGAGTAACCATGTCAAAGGAATATCCCAGGTCTGCCAGCCGGATGTTGATTGCATGGAAATCGGAATCCGGATCGTCCAGGCTGTAGGTATACACGGAAAGGTTTTTGGCCGGATCCGGTTGCAGGGGCAAGCCTTTTTTGATGACCAGGGACGATTTGTTCCGGGTGCGGTTGATGAAATCCGTAAAGCCCCGGACCAACGTCTTATGATCACCGTATATGTCGAGGTGGTCGGCATCCAGGGCCGTGACGCACGCCATCCAGGGATCGAGCTGCAGGAATGACCGGTCGAACTCGTCGGCTTCCACCACGACAAACGGCGAGGTGTCGGAGAGGGACAGGTTGCTTTTCAGGCTTTTGCTGATGGCTCCGAGGAAAGCCGTGCAGCCCACGCCCGATTCGATCAGGATCTGGGTGGTCATGGCGGTGACGCTGGATTTGCCATGTGTCCCCGCGACAGCCAGGCTGTCGTATGCACGCGTGATCACACCGAGGATTTCCGACCGTTTATGGAGCAGGTAGCCGTTCTCCTCGAGGTAAAGCCGTTCCTGCAGGTCGGCCGGGATGGCAGGTGTATAGACAACCAGAGTTTCGGGTTCGAACGGGTGTTTCCGGATCGTGAACGGTATCCGGTCCGGATCATCCTGGTAGTGTATGCCGATCCCTTCGGATTCGAGCGCCCGGGTCAGCGGGGTGGAGGTCCGGTCATACCCGGCCACCGCTTTTCCAAGGCTCCGGAAGAACCGGGCCAGGGCGCTCATGCCGATACCGCCGATCCCCAGGAAGTAAACGCGTTCGATCCGATCGAGTAGCATGTTATTTAGTGATTAGTGATTCGTAACTCGTGATTCGTGACTCGTGACTCGTGACTCGTGACTCGTGATTCGTGATTCGTGATTCGTGACTCGTGACTCGTGATTAGTGACAGGGCTAATTCTGCGATCGTATGGGTGGCGTCGGGTTTGGCGAAGGCGGAAACTTTTTCGGCCATCAGGTTGAGTTCGGCCGGATTGGCGGCCAGTTGGAGCAGAGTAGCGACCAGGGATTTTTCAGCCTCATGGTCGGGTACCAGGATAGCGGCTCCGGCATCGGCATAGACCCGGGCATTCTTGGTCTGATGGTCGGCGGCGGCGGAAGGAAGAGGTACCAGTATCGACGGTTTCTTCACGATCGCCAGTTCGGAGAGCGTAATGGCGCCCGAACGGCAGACGACCAGGTCGGCAGCGGCATAGGCCTCATTCATGTTATTGATGAAATCCAGGACGGTCATGTTATGCGCTCCGGAGTCGCTCACAGCCTTGCGGGCTTCATCGGCGAAAGAAGCTCCGGTTTGCCAGATGATCTGGACCGGTTCGGCCGCCAGGCGCTGAACTTGCGCGTGTATAGCCTTGTTTAGGGTACGGGATCCCAGGCTGCCGCCGAAAACCAGGATGGTAGCTTTCCCCGGATCGAACCCGAAGGCGGCGGCAGCCTGGGATCTGCGGCTTTCAGGAATGACCAGGTCGGTCCTCACGGGATTGCCTGTCAGGACCACCTTGCCTGCCGGGAAAAAGGCCTCCATGCCGGGATAGGCCACGCATATCTTCTCAACCCTCGCAGAAAGGAGGCGATTGGTGACTCCCGGATAGGAGTTTTGCTCCTGGATCAGGCAGGGGATTCCTTTCCGGGTGGCTACGCGAAGGACCGGTCCGGATGCAAAGCCCCCCGTTCCGATCACGAGATCGGGCCCGAACCGGCGAATGATCTCCGAAGCCTTAAGCAGGCTGGCGGCGAGACGGAAGGGAAAGAGCAGGTTTTTGAGGGTCAGGCGCCGGTGAAAAGCCGAAACCGGCAATCCGACGATCCGGAAACCGGCCCGCGGCACTTGTTCCATTTCCATCTTGCCCAGGGCGCCCACGAAAAGGAATTCCGTGCCGGGCTGGATATTCCCGATCTCGCGGGCAATGGCAATGGCAGGGAAGATGTGACCCCCGGTGCCGCCACCGCTGAGCAGGATCCGGTATGGCTTACGCGGCTTCACCTTTTGCCTCCGCTTCAAGTGACCTGCTGATGCCCAGAATAATCCCAATGGACATGGCAGTAAATATGATTGAGGTCCCTCCCCGGCTGATCCATGGCAGGGGCTGCCCGGTCACGGGCATCAGTCCCGTTGACACCCCCATGTTCACCATGGCCTGGATCACCAGCCCGACAGTCAGTCCGATGGTCAGGAATGCCGGAAAGGTCCGGTCGCATTTTTTCACGATAACCCCCGCCCTGAAAAGAAGTATCAGGTAGATGAAAATGAGCGGAAGGGCCCCCAGGACGAATCCGTATTCTTCTATGATGATGGCAAAGATAAAATCGGAATAGGCCTGCGGCAGGGAACGCTTCTGCGTGCTGTGCCCGGCGAATTTTCCGAACATGCCTCCGTTGGCAATGGCGATCTTGGCCTTGTCCGACTGGAATTTTTCTTCGCCCGAATCGTTGCCGCCGATATAATGCTCAATGCGGCTCTGCCACGTTTCTGCGCGGGTACTCGCCCCCGTGATCTTCCCGATCAGAAGGAAACCGGCCACGATCACCACACCTGCACCGATCAGCCCGGCCAGGTACACCACCTTGACCCTGCCTATGTAAAGCATGATCAGGCAGGTGATGAAGAGAATCCCGGCGGTCGACAGGTTTTCGGGAAGGATCAGGCCGCAAACCGCCAATATCACAAGCAGGACCGGCAGGAACCCTTTCCTGAAATCCTGGATCTCCGACTGGTTTCGGCTGAGGAACCGGGCGACATAGATGATAAGGGCCACCTTGGCAAAGTCCGATGTCTGGAATTTCACGTTGGTGCCCGGGATCTTCATCCACCGGGCGGCATCGTTGAGGACAACCCCCTTGGCCAGGGTATAGATCAGCAAAACGATCGATCCCGCCAGCAGGATAGTGGCCAGGATGTTATAGGCACGGTAAGGGACCAGGTGGATGACGTAAATCCCCAGCCAGCCGATGCCAAGGAACAGGATATGACGGATGATGTGCACGGTGACATCGCCTCCGTCGCGATAAGCCAGCGAAGCCACCGAGCTGGCCACTCCCACACCCGAATAAACGGTCAGGAATACGAGCAAAACCCATATTACACGGTCGCCTTTAAACAGTTGTAACAGGTTTTTCATGTTACAGGTTGCGCACACAGGTTTTGAACTGGCGGCCGCGATCCTCGTAATTCTCGAACAGGTCGAAACTGGCGCAGGCGGGGGAGAGCAGGACGATATCACCCTGTTCCGCCAGGTAGTAACAGGTACGCACCGCCTCATCCATGTTCCCGGTGTCGACGATGGTGTCGATCACGTTGTGGAAGGACTGGTGTATCTTGCTGTTATCCTTGCCCAGGCAGACAATGGCCTTGACTTTTTCCCTGACCAGGGAATAAAGCATCGAATAGTCATTGCCCTTGTCAACTCCGCCAACGATCCAGACCACCTTGCCTTTCATTGACTCGAGGGCATACCACGTGGAGTTCACGTTGGTCGCTTTGGAGTCATTGATGAACTCTATCCCATGCACACTGATGACCGGTTCCAGGCGATGTTCCACACCCTGAAAATCGGTCAGGCTTTCCCTGATGGAATCTTTCCTGATTTCCAGCACGCGTGAGGCAATTCCGGAGGCCATGGAATTGTACACATTGTGCTTGCCCTGCATTGACAGATCAAAAATTGACATATTGAAAGGATTGTTATTAATGTCGATAATCATTTGGTCGCCTTCCACCCAGGCGCCGGGTTTGTACACTTTATCGAAACCGAAGGGCAGCTGCTGAGGAATAATTTTCCTTTTGGCTACCTCCTCCCGGGTCACGGGATCGTCGCCGCACCAGATGAAAACATCCTCGGAACGCATGTTTTGCAGGATCCTGAACTTGCTGTCGATGTAGTTCGGGAACCGGTAATCGTACCGGTCGAGATGATCGGGAGTGATGTTCATCAGGATCGCTATGTCAGCCCTGAAATCAAACATGCCGTCGAGCTGGAAACTGGATATCTCGATGACGTAATATTCAAAATCCTCTTCCGCCACCTGGCGGGCAAAGCTTTTTCCCACGTTGCCGGCCAGCCCGGCCCGCAAGCCGGCCCGGGTGAGGATATGGTGCGTGAGGAGAGTGGTCGTCGTCTTGCCGTTGCTCCCTGTTATGCATATCAGCCTGGCCTTGGTGAAAGGAGCCGCAAATTCCAGTTCGGCAATGACCGGCAGGCCGGCCTCATGGAGCTTCCGGACCAGGGGGGCTTTTTCGGGTATGCCCGGACTTTTCACCACGTAATCAGTGTCCAGGATCCGGCTTTCAGTGTGGCCTCCCTCTTCAAACTCTATTCCATGATCCAGGAGGGTTTGACGGTATTCGGGCTTGATGCTCCCGCTATCCGACACGAAAGCCGCATACCCGGCTTTTTTCGCCAGAATGGCTGATCCAACACCGCTTTCACCGGCTCCCAGTATGGTTATCTTCTTTGACACCCTATCGGATCTTAAGCGTGACAATGGTTATGACTGCCAGCAGCAAGCCCACGATAAGGAAGCGCATGACGATCTTGGATTCGTGGTAGCCTTTCTTCTGGTAGTGATGGTGCAGCGGCGACATGAGGAAGATCCTCCTCCCCTCGCCGGATCGTTTGCGCGTAAACTTGAACCAACCCACCTGCAACATCACCGACAGGTTCTCCACGATGAAAATGCCGCAAAGGATCGGTATCAGCAGCTCCTTCCGGATCAGCACGGCAAAAACGGCAATGATGCCTCCCATCGCCAGGCTGCCGGTGTCGCCCATGAACACCTGGGCCGGATAGGAATTGAACCAGAGGAATCCCACCGTGGCCCCTATGAAGGCGGAAACGAATACCGCCAGCTCCCCCGAATTGGGGATATACATGATATTCAGGTAATCTGCTATTTCATAATGTCCTGACACATAAGCTAATATGCCCAATGTCGCGCCCATGATGGCTGATGATCCCGTCGCGAGGCCGTCCAGCCCGTCGGTGATATTGGCGCCGTTGCTGATGAAGGTGATGATCAGGATGACCAGGATGACAAAAACGACCCAGGTCCAATGGCCGGTTTTATCGCCCAGCCAGCTCACGAACCACTTGTAATCGAACTCATTATTCTTTACGAACGGGATGGTTGTGGTGGTCGACCTGCTTTCGACGTATTTATAGAAGGTTCCATCGGGCGATTCGGGCGCGATCAGGCTGTCATACAGCTGCACCTCGCCGGGTTTTACCGGGATCTTTTCACCGATCACGATATCCTTGTCAAAGAACATGACCAGGGCGATTATCAGCCCGAGGCTCACCTGTCCGGCAATCTTGAATATGGCGGCCAGTCCCTCCTTGTTCTTTTTAAAGACCTTGATATAGTCATCGGCGAATCCGATAATGCCCAGCCAGACGGCGGTCACCAGCATCAGGATAATGTAGATGTTGTTGAGCTTGGCAAACAGGAGCACGGGGATGAGGAGCGCTGCGAGGATGATGATTCCCCCCATGGTAGGGGTTCCGGCCTTCTGCATCTGCCCATCCAGTCCCA
>CAZJNQ010000046.1:6719-12967 GCA_964547475.1 uncultured Porphyromonadaceae bacterium | reverse complement strand
CTTTAGTCTTTAGTCTTTAGTCTTTCCAACTCTTCCCTGTCATCGAAGTGGTGTTTCACGCCCTGGATATCCTGATAGGTTTCATGTCCCTTGCCGGCCACGAGGATCATGTCGCCGGGGGCAGCCAGCGCGGCTGCAGTCCTGATGGCTTCACGGCGGTTTGCGATGTTCAGGACATCATTCCGTTGATGGGCCGGGACACCGGTCAGGATTTCGCTGATGATGCTGCCGGGATCTTCTGTCCGGGGGTTGTCGGAAGTGATGATGACCCGGTCGCTGTACCGGCAGGCCACGGCAGCCATCAGGGGCCGCTTGCCCCGGTCGCGGTCGCCTCCCGCACCGAAGACGGTGATGATCTTTGTCCGGCCCGATTTCAGTTCCTGCAAGGTTTTAAGCACATTTTCAAGGGCATCGGGCGTATGGGCGTAATCGACGATGCCCATCCGGTTTTGTCCCAGGGGAATCGTTTCGAGCCGTCCTTCCACAGGCGTCAGCCTGCTCAGTTCCCGCAGGACTTCTTCTTTCCCGCACCCGAGCAGACGGGCCGCTGCGTAGACGGCCAGAAGATTGGACACGTTGTAGCGTCCGACCAGCCGGGTCCAGGTGCCATGGCCGTCAAGGATCAACTCCATGCCGTCGAGATGCTGTTCCACCAGGCGGGCTTCAAAGTCAGCGCTTCCGCGTGACGAGCAGTTATATTTCCGGGCGCGGGTATTCTGGAGCATGACGGCGCTGTTCCGGTCTTCTCCGTTGGTGATCGCGAATGCTTCGTCCGGAAGGTCGTCGAAAAAGGATTTCTTCGCCTTAAGGTAGGACTGAAAATCAGGATGATAATCCAGGTGATCGCGGGTCAGGTTGGTGAAGATCCCGCCGGCGAAACGGATGCCGTTCACCCTTCCCTGGTCGAGGGCATGGGAGGAGACCTCCATGAAGGCAAAGGTGCAGCCGGCCCGCATCATTTCGCCGAGATGTTTCTGAATGCTGATCGGATCGGGAGTGGTATGGGTTGCCTCAGCCAGGCGGTCATGTATGCGCACGTTGATCGTTGAAAGGAGTCCGCTGGGATAACCCAGGTTTTCGAACAGCTGCCAGAGCAGGCTGGCAACGGTTGTTTTGCCGTTGGTACCCGTGACCCCGACCACCTTGAGGTAACGGCTGGGATGATCATAGAAAGATGAAGCGATCGGTCCGACCGTTCGTCCCGAATCGGCCACACGGATGTAGGTGATCCCTTCGGCCGTATGGTCCGGCAATTTTTCGCATAGTATGGCGCAGGCTCCGCCGGCCAGGGCCTGGGGAATGAAACCGTGTCCGTCGGCATGGGTGCCCCTGACGGCCGCAAAAAGCGTCCCGGGTGCAGCGGTCCGGGAGTCGAGCGTGAGTCCCTGCACCGTTGCCGAACGATCGCCTTTCAGCTCCAGTATGTCAATCCCTTCCAGCAGTTCACCGACGGTTTTCATAAAACGCTCAATTGAAGTTCGACAACCCCGACACTATCGGCAGGCGTACCGGGCAGCGGTACCTGGCTGTATATTTTCCCCGATCCTCTGACCCGGATGGTGTAACCCCTGTTTTCAAGTTCGGGGAGCACATCTCTCAGTCCCATCCCGATCAGGTTCGGGAACAGGCTATCGACTCCCGGGATCGCCTCTACCTTGAGGATTTTATCCTGACGGATCGCCTGGGCCCAGGGTTCGTCCGTCTTAAGGGCGATGGACGGGATTTTCAGTTCCTTCAGCAGGTAAGTGACTTCGGGTTGCCGGCCCGGATTGACAAATGGCACCGGATTGACCAGGGAATCCAATGGACCGGCAAGGCTGGAGTGGAGGTCCAGGCTGGTCGCGAAGACTTTGTCGGCAATGGCCTTAAACACCTCGCCGGCGACAATGTTTCCGTAATAGGATCCCTGTGTCGGCCGGGTAACGACCACGATGCAGCTGTATTTCGGGTGCCCGGCCGGGAAATAGCCCACGAAAGAGGCGCGGTAGTCTTTCCTTCCACTTTCGGTCTTATAGCCTTTCGATCCCTGGGATATCACAGCCGTTCCGGTTTTGCCGGCAATGGAATAAAGATCGTTTTTCAGGTTCCTGGCGGTGCCGCCGGTCACCACTCCCTCAAGCATCGATCTGACTTTCCGGAGGGTCTCATCTGAACAGATCGAAGGCTGGAGCACTTCGGTCTGATAGACCTTCACCTGCTGGCTGTTGGCTTTCAGGCATTTCACCAGCCTGGGCTTGACCATTCGCCCGTTGTTGGCGATGGCATTGTAGAAAGTCAGCACCTGCAGGGGTGTCAGTTCCACCTCGTAGCCGAATCCCATCCAGGGGAGCGAGGTTATTGTCCAGGTAGGGCTGGAAGTGCTTTTGATGAATGGTTCCTGGCCTCCCGCGATCTCCAGGTTCAGTGGGCGGCCCAGGCCTATTCCGTAGAGCCGTTCCAGGAACCGTTCCGGGTTTGACCGGTAGCTCTTGTCGATGATCCGGGCCATCCCGATATTGGATGATTTTTCGATTACCTGCCGCACGGTCAGCAATCCGAAACCGCCGGTATGGGCATCCGTGATCGGAAGTCCGTGCATGATGAAGCGTCCTGAGAAAGTCTGGATGGTATCGGTCAGGTCGACAAATCCATCCTCGAGGGCAGCCATGATTGCCGCAACTTTGAAGGTGGAGCCCGGTTCCGTGCGTTCCCAGACGGCATAGTTGATATCCTCGTAATAATTGCCATCCTCGTTCAAGCTGAGGTTGGCCATGGCCAGGATCTCCCCGGTGGCCACTTCCATCAGGACCGCGCACCCGTGCTCGGCCCCGAGGGTGACGAGGCAGTCGTGCAGCGCTTTCTGGGCTACATCCTGGTAATTGACATCCAGGGTGGTTACAACATCATACCCGTCTTCCGGATCGATCTCGTTCTCGGTGTTCAGGGGCATCCAGGTTCCTCCGCTGATCCTCTCCACCAGGCGCATGCCATCGCGGCCCCGCAGGTAATAATCAAAAGATCCCTCGATGCCGACCTCGGGCCCGGTCTCGCTTTCATTGAGGTAACCGATGGTTCTTCTGGCCAGGGTTTTATAAGGCCTTTCCCGCCTGCTCACCTGCTCCAGGATAAGCCCCCCCTTGTACTGGCCCAGTGAAAAGAGGGGAAGTTGCTGTACCTGCCGGGATTCGTCATAGGTGGCTTCCTTATGGATCCTGACATATTTGTCGCCTTTGGCCCGTGCATTTTTTATCAGCCGGGCATATTGTTCGGGGGTCTTGTCGGGCCACATCCGGCTCAATCCGGCAGCCAGGCCCGGGAGAAGCTGGTTGAACTGCGTCTCGTCCATTCCGGAGCTGCTGGGATCCATGGCCACGTTGAACCGTGGGAGGGAGCTTGCGAGCACTTCCTCGTTCCGGGAAAGGATATTGCCCCGGTTAGCCGTGATCGGCTGGTGCCGCTGGCTCAGGTTCTCGGCCGCGCTTTTCCATTCTTCGCCTTTGATGGTTTGCAGGTAGAGCACCTTTCCCAGGATGGCCATGGCCACCAGGAAGGTGATCAGGTAAACCACCCCTATGCGCGACATTATGGTTTTCTTGATCTCCATGGTCTCTACTCTTTCATCTCGATCACATAAGGCGGAGTCCTGGCTTCCAGAAGGGGCAGGCCTTTCTCGTTGATCATTTTCAGGATTTCCGACTGGGTGCTCATTTGCTGTCGGTCAAAGGCAGTGGAGGAATATTCCGACCGCAGCTCCTTGACCTGTTTCTCCAGGGCCATGATCTGCCGCATGATGTTTTCGCCCCTGTACTGATTGATGATATAAAAAAGGATCAGGGCCGCGATGAACAGGATGAAGGGGATCTGCCTGACAACCACTTCGCGGGAGAGCATTTTGCCTCCGATGAGATCCTTGACGGTCACTTTTTGGGTTTCCCGGATCTCCTGGCTGGTCGGGATGAATTCCTTCTGTGATTTTTTCTTTTTATTGAACATGTACCCTGAATTCAGTTCTTTCACCTATCCTTAACCGGGCGCTTCGGGCCCGCGGGTTACTCTCCGTTTCAGCTACACCGGGCACGATGACCTTCCGGTTGACAGGCCTGAACGGCGCGCTGGTTTTTCCGTACAGGTCAGGTTGCAGTTTTCCGTCCTCGTTTCCGGAACGGATATAGTTCTTGACCAGCCGGTCCTCGAGCGAATGGTAGCTGATGATGACCAGGCGGCCGCCTTCGCGGATGAGGCCGGCGGTCTGGAACAGCATGCTCCTGAGGCTCCCGATCTCCTGGTTGACGGCGATACGGAGTGCCTGAAACACCTGGGCCATGAGCTTGTTTTCGCGGCCGGCCGGGGCCAGCGGCCTGAGGCAATCCGCCAGCTGCCGCGTGGTGCCAAAGGGCCGGATCTCCCGTTCCTGCGTGATTTTACGGGCTATCCGGCCCGGCTGGTCCACTTCCCCGTAATCGCGGAGAATGGTGATAAGTTCAGCTTCGGCAACCTGGTTGACCAGTTCTGCGGCCGTTTGCGGTATCGCGGGATTCATTCTCATGTCGAGGGGAGCATCGTGGCGGAAGGAGAAGCCCCGCGCCGGGTTATCGATGTGGGCTGATGAGATGCCCAGATCAGCCAGGATGCCGTCGATCGGAGTCATGTTCATATACTGCAGGTAGTTCCCGAGATATCTGTAATTGTGCCCTACGAAGTGGAATCTCTTGTCCCGGATGAGGTGCCGTTTTACGGCCGGGTCCTGGTCAAAGGCGATCAGCCGGCCCCCTTTCAGCCGGTTCAGGATCTCCTGCGAGTGGCCTCCTCCTCCGTAAGTAAGGTCAACATAGGTTCCTCCCGGCCGTATCGCCAATCCTGATACGCTTTCATTCAACAGTACAGGTATGTGATAACAGGTTTCCCCCATCATCCTTCATCATCCCATGTGAATTTCCCCATGACCTCTTCACCCAGGATTTGTCTTTCCTCATTGCCAAGCCCGGTTTCCTGGTAGCGCTCCTTCGACATGAGCTCAACGCGGTCACCCTGGCCGGCCAGGACCACTTCGCTTCCCTCCCCGGGGACGGACTTTAGAACTTCCAGGAACCGCCGTGGCAACAATATCCGGCCCGATCCGTCAAATTCAAGTTCAATGACGTCCCTGAACAGATCTCTGCGGAACTGGTCATGCCGGGCATTGTAGGGATTCAGCTTTCTGAGCGTGCGTTCCACCAGGTGGTTCCAGACATTCTCGGGATAGAGAACCAGGCTTTTTTCAAAAGTGCTCAGCTTGCCCACAAAGACCTCTCCGGCCTCGGCAGGCATCTGTTTTTTCAGCTTTGCCGGGAAAAGGATCCTGCCCTTGGAATCGACTTTGCAATAGTGATCACCCTTGAACCGAGACATACTTTTTCATCGTTTCTGCGATAAAAATAACACTTACTGACACTCTCTCCCATTTTTTCCCACATTTTTTTAGGTCGATGTTAATAACTTTTAATCCGGAAGCAGGCTGGTGCTCTCCGGAAGCACAGGCGATCGGGTTAATTTGTATTTTTGGGCATCAAAAACGACTCCATGACCGGCACTGAAAACAGCAACGTTCAGCTCATCGATGTAGAAAAGGCCTTTGCTTCAAAGAATGCCAGGTTGCTCAAGCGCATGCCGCGCTTCCTGATCCGTTACCTGAAGAGAATTGTACATCAGGATGAGATCAATGATTTCCTGATCCGGAATGAAGGTGTGACCGGGTTGGAATTCATCAACCGTGCTCTTGAATTCATGGGAGCCCGGATCGAGGTGCAGGGGATTGAAAAGGTCCCGAAGGAGGGCCGGCTGATCTTTGCCTCTAACCATCCGTTGGGCGGGCTTGACGGCCTGTGTTTGCTGAAGGTCATAGAAGAGCAGATCCGGCCGCATCCCAAGAGCGTCTCCAACGACCTGTTGCTGAACGTCAAACCCCTGAAGGAATTCATGATCGGGGTGAACAAGCACGGGGGTAATGCCAAGGAGGAGGTTGCGCAGATGCTGCAGGCTTTCGAAGGCGATGATCCGATCATTTTCTTTGCCTCGGGACTGGTGAGCCGGCGTCGCTGGTTCAAGATCGAGGATCTGGAATGGAAAAGCACCTTCGTCAAAAAAGCCTTCCTGCACGAGCGGGATGTAATACCCGTTTACATAACGGGGCGTGTTTCGGGTTTTTTCTACCGGTTGGCCAATCTCCGGAAGTTCCTGGGTATCCGTTCCAATATCGAGATGCTTTACCTGCCGAATGAGATGTTCAAGCA
>CAZJNQ010000046.1:0-6619 GCA_964547475.1 uncultured Porphyromonadaceae bacterium | reverse complement strand
GTCGGGCGGCTGCGCGAGCTCTCCTTCAGGGAAGCGGGGGGAGGAACCGGGGACGAGGTGGATATTGACCATTATGACATCTCGGACAACCCCTATCACCAGCTCATCGTCTGGGATCCCAAGGAGCAGGAGATACTGGGAGGATACCGGTTTTTCGTCTGCACTGACATGGATTGCAGCAGCAAGGCGGACCGGTATCTGGCCACGTCCCACCTTTTCCATTTCACCGACAGGTTCCTGAAGGAATACATGCCCTACACGATTGAGCTGGGACGTTCATTTGTCCAGCCGCTGTACCAGTCGACCCGCCTTCTGCGGAAAGGCCTTTTTGCCCTGGATAACCTCTGGGACGGGCTGGGGGCTATCTGCCTCGAATACCATGAGGCCAAATACTTTTTCGGGAAGGTCACCATGTACACCGATTATGACCCCAAAGGGCGCAACCTGATCCTTTACTTCCTGAACAAGTATTTCCCCGATCCGGATCAGCTCGTGACTCCGCTGAATCCTCTTATCAAGCCTCATGACCTGGATTACCTCGAGCCGATCTTCCACGGAAGATCCTATGAGGAGGATTACAAGATCCTTTCACGCGAGATCCGAATCCTCGGCCTTCGTATCCCGCCCCTCATCAATTCGTATATGAGCCTTTCTCCGACGATGAAAACCTTTGGCACTGCCATCAACGACGAGTTCGGGGGAGTTGAGGAAACCGGCATCCTGATCACCCTGTCGGATATATACGAGGAGAAAAGCCAGCGGCATTTCGTCTCCTATATCCGCGATATGCTGCGGATCGCCCCGTTCAACCTCCGGCACATAAGGATCCGCTACCCACAGATGTTTCGCGAGGGCATCAAGCAGGCACGCAGGCTCAAGAATAAAGACTAAAGACCAGAGACTAAAGAATTATACCTCCTTGAGCCTTGAGCCTTGAGCCTTGAGCCTTAGACTAATAACTCCTTTGATTTTTCCCTTCGTAGTAGTTGATGAAGGACTGGTTGGCCACCTTGTTGCCGCCGGGTGTGGGGTAATCGCCCGTAAAATACCAATCGCCCAGGTCGTTGGGACAGGCCGTATGAAGGTTTTCAACAGTCTGGTAAACAATGCGGATATCGGCCCTGACCTCATCTGAATGCATCATCCTGGCCACCTGCTGAGAGATTTCCCCGGCGGTAAAGGGCTCATAGATCTTTTTCACGTGGTTGACGATCTCTTCCTTGGGTTTTGACTGGTCCTCCTTGCTCCGGTAATAAACCTGGTAAACCAGTTCCCACATCCCCCGTTCATTCAGCAGTTCCATGGCAGCCCTGAAGGCTATGAAATCACCAAGCTTGGTCATGTCGATCCCGTAACAATCAGGATAGCGGATCTGGGGAGACGAAGAGACGACCACGATCCTTTTGGGTCCCAGCCGATCGAGTATCCGGATAATGCTTTTCTTCAAGGTGGTGCCCCTTACGATCGAATCGTCGATCACAACGAGGTTATCCTTTCCCCTCCTGATCGCACCGTAAGTAATGTCATACACGTGCGCCACCAGGTCATCCCGTTCCTTGTCCTGCGTGATGAAGGTCCGAAGCTTGGCATCCTTGATGGCGATCTTTTCCACGCGGGGAGTCATCCTGAGCAATTTATCCAGTTCTTCCGGGGGGATTCCCCCCAGGATGCGATTCTTCTTGATTTCCGCCAGGTAGTCGTTCAGGCCTTCGATCATCCCGTAGAAAGCCGATTCAGCCGTATTGGGGATATAGGAAAACACGGTGTTTTCCAAGTCGTGGTCCACCTCTTCCAGGATCCTTGGCACGAGGAGCTTGCCCAGCATTTTCCTTTCCCGGTAAATGGCTTTATCGGAACCTCTTGAAAAATAGATCCGTTCAAAGGAACAGGATTTTCTTTCCTGGGGTTCCCGCACCTCGTAATCGCCGATCAAACCGCTCTTACGTGCGATGACGGCATGACCGGGGCTCAGTTCGCGGATGGCATCCGACGAAAGATTGAAAACGGTCCTGAGAACGGGCCTTTCGGAGGCTGCAGCCAGGATCTCATCATCCTGATACCAGAAAGCGGGCCGTATGCCCCAGGGATCGCGCATCACAAATGAATCACCCTGGCCGGTCATTCCGGTTATGACGTACCCGCCATCCCATTTCTTGCTGGCCCGTCCAAGGATTGCAGGCAGGTCGAGATGCTCGGCGATGAGCGGCGTAATTTCCGATTTCCCGTAGCCTTCAGCTTTGAATTGCCGGTAGAGTGTTTCCACCTCCACATCGAGGAAATGGCCTACCCTTTCGAGTATCGTCACCGTATCGGAGTAATTGACGGGGTGCTGCCCGATCTGCAGCAGGGAGTTGTACAGTTCGTCGACATTGGTCAGGTTGAAATTGCCGGCCAGCACGAGGCTCCTCGACTTCCAGTTGTTGGCGCGCATGACCGGGTGGACGGTGTCGAGGCTGTTCCGCCCGAAGGTTCCGTAGCGGAGGTGCCCGATAAAGACCTCGCCGGCGAATGGAACATGTTCATACGCGTGCTGGGCGTCTTCAGGATCTCCGGAATGCTCGGCCATCGCATTATCGATGCTTTCATGGATCAGTTCGAACACCGTGCGGATCGGTTCCCGGTCATTCGAACGATGGCGGTAGATATAAGGTTTGCCCGGCGGGAGATTCAGTTTAAGGTTGGCGACTCCGGCCCCGTCCTGTCCGCGGTTGTGCTGCTTTTCGAGCAACAGGTAGAGCTTGTTGAGTCCCCATTTCCAGGTATGGTATTTTTCCTGATAGTAATTCAGGGGTTTAAGGAGCCTGATATAGGCTATCCCGCATTCATGCTTGATGGGATCACTCATCGTTGGCTTTCCCCTTGTTCAATCCTGTAAAATCCTTGTCCTCACCAGATAGGCCTGGGTAAAAGTCACTTCAATCTGTTTCTTGAACCGGAAAGCGTCTTCCTTGTCCCGGAAGAAACCCGCCAGTGTTGAGAAATCGGGCTCGTTGTATTGAACTTCAACCGGCAGGTCCATCTGGGCGTACAGGTCTTCGAATTCAGCCCTGGCCTGGTTGGCACGGGCTATTTCACGGCCTTTATAGATCAGGATAGCCCATCCGGAATAGCCATGAGACTTATTGAAGACCGCATGTTTGCGCAGGACGGAAGTCAGGCGCGGATCCTGGTTGAGGATGATCTTACCGGGCTTGCTTCCGTCGTCCATCCGGTCGATCACCAGTGACACGGAATCGGGCGGCGGGGTGTAAAGCCCTTCCACCTGTGACCAGGCTGCAAGGGGCAGAAGCGTCAGAACCAACAGGATCAGTCCGGTTTTCTTCATCAACGGCAGCACAGGGGAATAGATCCCGGGCCGGGCCAAAGGTACTAATTTATCCTGTATCTTAGCGGCCTGAAAACAGGAAAGCTCACATGCGCCGGGTCTATATGGAAACATACGGCTGCCAGATGAATCTTGCTGACAGTGAGACCGTTGCCTCCATTCTTGCGCGGGAAGGCTATGAGGTTACCGGGGACATGGAGTCGGCCGATGTGATCCTTGTGAATACCTGCTCGGTACGGGAAAATGCAGAGGTACGCATTTATGGCCGGCTGGCCTTGTTCCGCCGGTTGAGGAAAACGAAACCCGGACTGGTCATCGGGGTTCTCGGGTGCATGGCTGCCAGGGTCGGTGAAGAACTTATCAAAGACCATGGGGTCACGCTGGTGGCCGGGCCCGATTCCTACCGAACCCTGCCCGACCTGCTGATGCGTTCTTTCGCCGGCGGCCGGGTCATCAATATTGACCTCACGACGGAAGAGACCTATGCGGGAATCTGTCCAACCCGCCTGGAGAGCAATGGCATATCGGGATTCGTTTCGATCACCCGCGGGTGTGATAATTTCTGCACCTACTGCATTGTGCCTTTTACGCGTGGTAGGGAACGAAGCCGCGATCCGCTGGATATCCTGAATGAAGTGAAGGACCTTGAAGCAAGGGGGTACTGTGAGGTGACGCTCCTGGGACAGAATGTGAACTCCTATCACTGGGGCGCAGGGGAAGTTGATTTCCCGGTGTTGCTCGAGAAGGTGGCAAGAGCGGTGCCGGGTATGCGGATACGGTTTACCACCTCGCATCCGAAGGATATGTCGGATAAGACGTTGCGGGTGATCGCCCGGAACCCGAATATCTGCAAGCATATTCATCTTCCCGTGCAATCGGGAAGCTCAAGGGTGCTGAAGGCGATGAACCGGAAATATGACCGGTCGTGGTACCTCCACCGGATCCGGGCCATACGGGCGATCCTCCCCGGATGCGGGATCACTACCGATGTTTTCTGCGGATTTCCGGGAGAATCCGATGAGGATCATCGGGAAACCCTTTCCCTCCTTGCGGAGGTGAAGTTCGATTTTGCTTTCATGTTCAAGTATTCCGAACGCCCGGGCACTTTTGCGGCAGAGCACCTGAAGGATGACGTTCCCGAAAAGGTCAAGTCACAGCGTTTAAAGGAAATTATTGACCTTCAGGCTATTATAGCATTACGGAGCAATCAGGCTGATATTGGTCGAACCTTCGAGGTCCTGGTCGAAGGAACATCGAAGAAATCAAAGAACCAACTCTTCGGACGAAATCCGCAGAACAAGGTGATCGTGTTTACCCGCGGGGACAGCCAGCCGGGCGACCGGGTAGCCGTCAGGGTTACCGACTGCACAGGAGCGACGCTGAAGGGAACGCTGGAGACAAAAGACTGAAGACTGAAGACTAAAGATATCGTTCATTCCGATATCCGATATCCCATATCCAACATCCAACATCCAACATCAATCGTCCTGGTACTTGTTGCCAAATGCAAGACCGACCGGCTTAACCTCATCGATCATCAGGTGGTTATATCTTTCTGTCTCTTCGTAATTGGGATGGTGGGTGGAATTCTCGAACAGCACGAACTTCTTGTAGGGCGCCTCCAAATAATCAAAATAGGCACGGGTAAGGACTGGGTCAGTCAGGGCATCCTGTACCCCGGAGAAAATAAAGAAGGGCACCTCCACTTTCCTCACGATCTTATACATGTCGATGGAGCTCAGGTTATTTTGTTTCAGAAAGTCTATGGATCCCGATATGCCGATCAATCCCCGTATCACATCGAAAGTGGAGTACTCGGGAGAAAAGACTGATTTTCTCACCAGCGTGGGATAGATCATCTTCATGTTATGCTCGGGCATCTTGCGCCGGACATAGTTCCGGACATACAGTATATCCCTCAGCCTGACGTCTGAAAAGTCCCCTTCATCGATTCGCATGCCGGCCAGTTTGCTGAGTATCCTTTCATTGTTCTCCTCCGTGGCATACTGCTTAGCCCTCTGGTAGGACTCCACGATATTCTGCTGCAAACCCGTGATCTGACCGATCCCCACATAGGCATAAAAATCCCCCGGGCTTTCATGGACGGTGAGCAGTCCCAGCAGGGAGCCCCAGGAGTGCCCGACCAGGAACATCTTTTCGTGGCCGAATCTCTGTTTCAGGTATTGCACCACCTCCTGTGTGTCATCCAGATAGGCTTTCAGGGTAAAATCCTTCACGTCGCCCAGGATCCGGTTGGTCTTGCCGGCTCCCCGCTGGTCCCATGTAACCACGACGAAATGCTTTTCCAGTTCCGAATTGTAGATCCGCTGGAGGGGCATTTCGCTTTTACCCGGTCCGCCATGGATGTACAGCAAGATCGGGTTGTTCCGGTCGGCACCACGGATCATCATATACTGTTTGATTCCCCCTATCCGGATCGGGAATTCCTCTGTAATGCTTGCCGGATCGACCACCCCGGAAGCCAGGCGGATCTTTGGCGTATAGGCGCAGGACACCATTAGGGGGAGGAGCATGGCCAACAGCGATGTTCGAAAAGTCACGCACATACCTTAAAATTAATACTTTAAGATAAAAAAGGCACAAGGCACAAGGCAAAAGTAAGTAAGAAGTGGTAAGAAAAAAGAATAAAGGTTATGACTAACCCCAGACTTCAGTCTGGGGGCGTTCGTATCACGAGTCACGAGTCACGAATCACGAGTCACGAATCACGAGTCACTGTCTTTTCCGCTCAAAGAAACCGGTCAGCATGCCGGCGCACTCGGCCTGAAGCACCCCGGAAACAACTTCCGTTCTCGGGTGAAGTACCGGCTGTCCGCTGAGGGTAAAGCCCCGTTTGAGATCAGAGACGCCGTATACGATACGCCCGATCTGTGTCCAGAAGGCAGCGCCGGCGCACATCACGCAAGGCTCGAGGGTGACGTAGAGGGTACAATCGTTAAGATATTTACTGTCGAGGCTGTTGGCAGCGGCGGTGAACGCCTGCATTTCCGCGTGGGCGGTAACGTCGTTCAGGGTTTCAGTCAGGTTATGGGCACGTGCAATGATTTTCCCGTTGGCAACGATTACCGCACCCACGGGAACTTCGTCCTTTTCGAGGGCTTGGCGGGCCTCGATGAGCGCCTGGCGCATATAGAATTCGTCATTCATGATGTAAAAGTACGGTAAAAGGAGAAAGGAGGAAGGAGGAAGGAGGAAGAAACATCAAAATTGAAAAATACCGGCCCGGTTTATCAGGATACTCACCTTTCGTCGGCATTACTGAACCTTTTGTAT
>CAZJNQ010000045.1:4007-23739 GCA_964547475.1 uncultured Porphyromonadaceae bacterium | reverse complement strand
GGCAAGGCCGACAATTTCAGCCTTTAGGGCATCCAATCCGGTTGTTTCGGTATCGAAGCAAAAGGAATCCAGGCGTGAAAGTTCCCCGGCAATTTTTTCGACTTCATGGATAGTTGTTACCAGATCATACTGATGCGGAGTGGTTTGTATGCTGACGGCAGGCCCCCCTGCCGGAAATATTCCGCTCTCCCGGAACAGGGATTCCTGTTTGGGAGGTTCAACCGGGGCTGCAAAAAGATCGGTTTCAGCCTTCGGTTGCAGCACACGCGCCAGCAGGTTCCGGAACTCAAGCTCCTCGAAGAGCGTCCGCAGCATCTGTTCATCAGGATTTTGCCGGACCAGCTGATCGGGATGCACGTCAATGCCGGCGTTCAGGCAAATAGTCACCAATTCCCTCGCCAGCATAACCTGTTCCTTGAAATTAAGGAGCGATTCTTTTTGTTTCCCCTTTAATTCATCCAGATGCTCGTAGATAGCATCCACCGAGCCATACCGGTGTATAAGATCCTTGGCCGTTTTCTCTCCGATCCCGGGAGCACCGGGAATATTATCGGCTGCATCCCCCCATAGCGCCAGAACATCAATCACCTGTTCGGGACGTTCAATGCCGAAATCCCTGCAGACCTCCCCGGGACCGATGATTTCCGTGTCATTGCCCGACCTGCGGGGTTTAAGTATCAGGATCCGCTCATCCACCAACTGGGTATAATCCTTGTCAGGAGTCATCATAAACACCGTATATCCCAGTTTTTCCGCCTGTTTGGCCATTGTGCCGATCACGTCATCGGCTTCATATCCTTCCCTTTCGAGGATCGGGATCCGGAAAGCTTCAATGATTTTACGGATATAAGGAACCGAGGCCCGCAGATCTTCGGGCATCGGCGGCCGGTTGGCTTTATAGGCGGCATACCGGACATCCCTGAACGTAGGCCCGGGCGTGTCAAACACCACGGCAATATGGGTGGGATCCTCCTTGCGCAACAGCTCTTCAAGCGTCAGCGTAAAACCAAAAGCAGCGGAAGTATTGATCCCTTTGGAATTGATCCGCGGATTCTTGATGAATGCGTAATACGACCTGTAGATCAGGGCATAAGCATCCAGAAGAAAAAGTCTTTTATCGGCCATCCCCTCATTGGTCTTCTGCGAACCATTCCGCATAGCTGTTGGCTGTTTCATAGAGGCGGATGGAATGTAAATGTATGGATGAGGGCAACTTGTCTTTCAGAATATCAGAAAAATAAATCACCAGGTTTTCTGCCGTCGGCTGAAAGTCAAACCACATACGGCGTGTAAACATCTCCGGAATTTCCTGTAGTTTTTCAACGGGAGCTTTCTTGCTGAGCACCAGGCTGTGGTCAAAAACGTCAACAATATTCTGGTTGACAATCCTTTTCAGGTCACCAAAGTCGATAACCATTCCCAGCTTGACATCCGTTTCGTTCTGGATGGGCCTACCGGTCACTGTGATCCTAAGAATGTAGGAATGTCCGTGAATATTTTTGCAGAGCCCATCATAGCCCCACAGGGCATGAGCCATTTCGAACCGGAAGATTTTGCTGACCCTGATAATTGCCATGGCTCATGATGATCATTCACAGGAACACTTGCTGATGCAGTCGATCAGCCGGTTGAGCTGGTCGTGTTTGAGAAAGTAGTAGGTATTCTTTCCATCGCGCTTGTTGGCAAGAACATCCTTGTCCTTAAGGATGCCCAGATGATGGGAGGTTGTGGACTGCTCGATTTTCAACTTCATGTGAATTTCGGAAACCGTCAGACGTTCACCGTTCTGGAGCAGATTCAGGATAGCTATCCTGACAGGGTGGGCGATTGCTTTCAACATGTTGGCTGCTTTCTCCAATTGATCGGGTTTCAGTTCCAGCAGATTCATTCAAGTGTTTATTAATGGTAATTATGCAAATATATAAATAGTATTTACAATTGTTTATTCACCCACCGGGTAAAGGCATGATTTAAATCAGGTCAGCCGGTTAGAAATAAAGGATTTCCTGGTTGCTTAACCTGGAAAGCAGGTTATTGGCCAGCCGGCTGGCTCCGAGGCGGAAACGGGAAGGTGTCAGCCAGTTTTCACCTAAAATATTGTTAACCAGATAGTAATAGATCAGAGCGTCCTCTACGGTCACAATCCCGCCGGCCGGTTTAATACCGGCAGCACGTCCTGATTTCGAATGAAAATCCCGAATGGCGTATGACATGGTCAGCACGGCTTCCGGTGTAGCCGAGACTGCAACCTTGCCGGTTGACGTTTTAATGAAATCAGCTCCGGCTTCCATCGCCAGCAGGCTGGCCAGCCGGATTTTCCGGGCGCTCTTCAGCAAGCCGGTCTCAAGGATCACCTTGAGGGTAACGCCTTGGCAGGCATCCCGTATCAGGACCAATTCATTAAACACGCCCAGGTAATCGCCGGCCAGGAAACGTCCCACGGAAATCACCACATCAATTTCATCGGTGCCTTTGCTGATCAGGAGCTCGCATTCGGCCAGCTTGACAGCCAGGTAGGTCTGGGAGGAGGGAAACCCGGCTCCGACAGCAGCGATCTTCACTCTCAGGTCCGACAGCGTTTTCCTGGTTTCTTCAACCAGTGAAGGATAAACACATAAGGCTGCTACCGGCGGGATATTCGGAAACCGTGAACTAAAGCCGTTCAAACGGTTCGTGAATTTCCGGGCGGTCTTCTCATTGTCTTCCGGATTGAGTGTGGTCAGATCAAGGCATCTGAAGATACTTTTCAGGACTTCAGGAGAACAGGCATCGGGGTGAATGGCAGAAATGGTTTCCTGCACCCTGGTGCTGACTGCTGCGTCAACCGGGCCTTCACCATACTTTTCAAATAACTGGGAAACAAATTCCATATCTAATGTTTTTTTCTCATCACTCTTCACTCATCACTTTCCCCCCCTTTTTACACCCGGTTCTTCGAATCGATCCAAATGGTTACCGGGCCGTTATTGACCAGGGATACATCCATCATGGCCCCGAACTCTCCTGTTTTAACCGGTTTGCCTGTTTCCAGTTCCAGTTGCCGGACGAATGTTTCATACAGGGGAATGCTGATTGCCGGGGGGGCCGCATCGATATAGGATGGCCTGTTTCCCTTTTTGATCCGTGCGTGCAGCGTAAATTGTGAAACCACCAGTATTTCCCCATCGATCTCATTGATGCTCAGGTTCATGACGCCATTTCGATCGTCAAATATCCTCAATCCGGCAATTTTGTTACAAAGCCAGAGGACATCCTCTTCCCCGTCGTTGTTTTGAATTCCAACCAGGATCATAAGTCCCTGGCCGATAGATGAATGAATTTGATTCTTTATCAAGACGGCGGCAGAGGAGACTCTTTGTATCAGTATTCTCATAAATTCTTATCTAATAGCGGTCCCTGTTCAGGATCACAAGGGCGGCGATGACCCCGGGAACCCATCCGCAGAGGGTCAGGAGAAACACGATCAGAACCGACCCGCAGCCATAGTCAAGGACAGCCAAAGGTGGAAAGATGATTGCCAGAAGAACGCGGAGAAATGACATGGTTCAGGTTTTAAGAATTATAGCTGTGATGATATAATCGAGACCGGAAGGAACCCTGGCCGGCAATGACGTACCGGGCACCCTGGATAAACCCATAGGTACCCAAGAGACGTCTGACTTCATCCGGAACATCAACAGAGAGGGCTCCGCTGCGGTAACTGCGTCGGGAGGTGCGCTGGTTGATCAGGTCAAAGTAATAGGAACTCATCAGGGTTGCAGATCAGGTTTAAATATACAAAAACAACAAAGTCGGCAACGGGAAGACCCCTTTGGATATTCAGTTAATAGTATCTTTACAAAAAGACAAAATGGAAATGACCACCAGCAAACGTTTTTTTATCACAATACTAGCCGGAGCCTTGTGCTTATGCCAGGTTGATGCCCAGCAGCTAAATAGTCTGACGCCGGCTGAAAAGGCAAACGGATGGGAGCTCCTGTTTGACGGACAAACCATGGACCAGTGGCGCTGTTACAAAATGGACAAAGTCCAGGGATGGATCATTGAGGATGATGCCATGAAGGCGCTCGGTCTGCCAGATGGGAAAGGCGGGGATGTCATCTCCCGGGAAACGTATAGGGATTTTGAACTGTACCTCGAATGGAAGGTGGGGCAGGAAAGCAATTCGGGGATCTTCTTCCATGTGGTTGAAGGGGACGACTATGATGCCGTTTACATGACCGGTCCCGAATACCAGTTGCTGGATGATGTCGGGTTTCCCACATCCAAGCCTGTCCATAATTCAGGGGCCAACTATGACATGCATGCGCCGGTATTCGGACAGGTCAAAACGCTCGATGAATGGAATACGGCCAGGATCGTGGTGAAGGGCGCTCATGTGGAGCATTGGCTGAACGACCGGAAGGTGGTGGAATACGAGATGTGGACCCCGGAATGGTACGAGATCAAAAACAACTCCAAATGGCAGGATGCCGAAGGGTACGGCAAATACAAGGAAGGGCACATTGCCCTTCAGGATCACGGCGGAACGACAATGTTCAGAAACATCAAGATCAGAAGACTGTAGGAAGGGCCTGTGGGCTTACGGAGAAGCTGAATATGGCTAACCCCAGACTTCAGTCTGGGGGATTGAGACGGATCATTATCAGTTAAGATATGGATAATCCAAACAACCGCGAATACACCAACGGCGAGATCACCGTTTTCTGGAAGCCGGATCTGTGCATCCATGCAACGGTCTGTTTCATGAAGCTCAGGAAGGTTTTTGATCCTTCGAAACGGCCCTGGGTAAATATGCACGGGGCATCAACCGGGGAGATCATCAATATCGTGGACCAATGTCCGACCGATGCCCTCACCTGGAAATGGAACAAGGACCTGACTGCCGGCGAAATCGAAGGTCTCTCGAAGAAGCAGGATGGAGAAGAGGCGGTCCCCGTCCCCATAGCTGAGATCACACTCATCGACAAGGGACCGGCGCTGGTCAAGGGTAAGTTCCGCCTGGTGAACCAGTCGGGCGAAAAAATTGAAACGGCCGAGCAGATTGCATTATGCCGCTGCGGCCGTTCCAAACATTTTCCGTTCTGCGACGGAAGCCACAGGAAGTGAAGAGTGATGAGTGAAGAGTGATTATTTACTCATCACTTATCACTCATCACTCATCACTCATCACTTAATATCCCAGAATAACAACTACTTAGAATCCGGCAGGTAAATTTCCACATTGGTGCGGTAGTCGCCCAGCAGATGCTCGGCGAAATAGTACCACATCATCCGTTCGAAGTACTTGCTGTAATTGCCGAAACCATGCCTTTGCCCCGGCATGACCATGTAGTCGAACCTTTTTCCGGCGCTGATCAGCGCATCGGCCACACGGATGGAGTTACCCGGATGGACATTGTTGTCAATATCTCCGTGAACCAGTAACAGGTGGCCTTTGAGGTTCTTGGCCAGCTCCTGGTTCGCCTTGACCTTGGCTTCGAACCTGGTAACCGTTTCCGTATCCTTTTTAATGGTATCCTCTGCAAACCAGGGCCTTATGGTTTTCACGCTGTCGATCTTCACGGAATCCTTTTTTGTCCCGTCAACTTTCCCGACATCGGTTTTCTTCTTGACCGTTTTTGTCACCTCCTTGACACCGCTGTGGGTTTCGCCCCACCAGAGATTGTAAATATTGTTGTCATGGTTTCCGGCAGATGAAACAGCTGCGGTGTAAAAATCCGGAAAAGTCAGGATAGCCGCTGTTGACATGAATCCGCCTCCTGAATGACCATAGATGCCGACTTTGGTAATGTCGATGAAATCGTACCGGTCAGCCAATTGCTCGAGTGCGTACTTGTCATCCGGCAGGGCGTAATCGCGCAGGTTGTCATATCCGAAGGTGTGGTAATACTTGTCTCTCATGGGACTGCCTCCGCGGTGGCCCATGGCGACCGTTACAAAACCCAGCTGGGCGAGCGCCAGATTGTACCGGCCGGTGGCACTCCAGGGAACGGAGAAGGATTCGACCTGAGGGCCCGGATAGACATAGGAAATGATCGGATATTTCCGGTCCTTTTCCATTTTCAGGGGCTTCCACATGATCCCATAGAGGTCGGTAACCCCGTCGACAGCCTTCACCTTGACCCGTTCGGGCATTTGCCAGCCTGTTTCATAGAGCCTTCTGAGGTCGGTTTCTTCGAGTTTCAAAAGGACTGCACCCTTGTTGTCGCGGAGTACGGAAACCGGCGCCATGTCAGCACGGGAATAGGTATCGACGAAATACTTGTTGCTCAATTCAGGCATGCTGAATGAATGAGTGGCATCCTCCGGCGTCAGCAACTCGAGGCCCGTGCCATCCAGGTTAATACGGTAGATCATTGAGTAATAAGGATCTATGCCTTTTTCGCGGCCAAAACCCTGAAAAAAGAGAACCCGGGCCAGGGTATCGATGCGCATCACGTTGCCGCAGACAAAATTGCCTTTGGTGATCTGGTTCTTTAACTGCCCTTCGCCGTCATACAGGTAAAACTGTCCGAATCCCGTCCGCTCCGACCACCAGATCAGGTCTTTCCCCCCGTTAATCGGATGGACCGATGAGAATTCCCAGTTGAAATAAGGCTCATCGGTTTCTGCAATGAGGACCTTCGATTCCCCGGTTGCCGTGTTAGCCAGGCAGACTTCCTTCTTGGCACAGGTCCTGTCGAGGCGGGTAAAGATCAGGGCATCGCTCCGTTTATCGATCAGGTCCACATTGATAGTCTGGTCCTTCCATTTGTCTATCTGGATTTTAACGCCTTTCAGGGAATCCACGTCAAACACCCACAGCTCATATTGTGGCACGCTCTCATCGCCAGGCATGGCATATTTGTAGGATTCGATTTCGGGGCGCGGAGTCTTCATTACATTGATGACCCACAGATCCTTGACTTTTCTGGAATCATCGCGGACAATATAAAATTTTTTGTTGTCCTTGAACCAGACAGCCCGCGCAGATAGGCGCTTGGTGGTGGTGGTATCACTATCATCCCCCTGCCAGGAATAGTATTTTTCGCCATCTGTGGTAAGCTGATATTCAACACTGTCCTTGTCTTTTCCTTTCATCAGGTAGAGGTTGTGCTTCCGGGCGAAAACGATCCAGGTGGAGTCCTTGTTGTAGCCTTTCCACCGCTCGTCCTTGGGCTTCTCTTTCTGGATGGTGTCGATGATTTTTATTTCTTTGGTCTTCAGGATGTATTCGAACTTGAAGCTGTCCACTTCAAAAGTGAAAGATTTGTTATCCTTCTTGAATTCCAGTTTTTTCAGCCCCGGTTCAAGCGGATTGATTATCTTATTGATTTTCTGATTGATTTCAGAGACGAGATAATAGTTGTCGAACAAAGGTTCCCGGTTCTTTTTCACAGGATCCACCATCCAGTAATATTCGCCGTCACCGGTTTTGTAGGAATACCAGAAAGTGTCGCTGTCTTTCAGATAAACAGGTCTTACCGATGTGCTGCCAACCATTTTTGAGAGGTTGTCGCTACTGAACTTCTCGGCACTCCTGAAATCGGCCTTTTGCCCGATGGCTACTGATCCGGCGAAGATCAATGCAAGGAAGAAGGTGAGGATTTTCATGGTTTTTGTTTTAGAGTGGAAAATATGCCAAAAGGTAAAAATATCGGTATTTGTTTTTCAGCGGCTCTCTTTAACATTTTTTAATACGGATCACCTGCCAATGGTCACCGTGCACCAGTCATCCCCCGCAGGGAATCCCGTGCAGCCTGAAGCAGCCGGCCGGCCGGTTCATACCTGGAATTAGCCAGCTGCAGTGCCTCGGCACAAGTCAGGGCTTTTTCAAATTGCCTGGTATCCAGATAATTCCAGATTATCAATTCGCGTGCTGTTTCACTTTCGGGATGAAGTGCCAGAAGTTTTTCGGCCATTTCAACGGACCGGGAATAATCACCAGATCTCCGCAAAGTCCAACCCAGGTAGAGCAGGGCGGTTTCGTTGCCGGGTTCAACCATCAACGCATGATCCAGGGTTTCCTTTGCATCCCTGAATTTTCCTTCGATAAAATATTGATATCCAAAGAAATCCAGATTGGTCACCCGTTTAACGATTGCACAAACAGGCCAATCATCGACACGGATGGTATGAATGGTTCCCGGAGGCGGCCAGATGCCTGTCCGGAGTTGAGAGGGTGCAAAACCGGTGTTCACGAACAGGCCGTAGTCCCAGTTCGCGCAGCCCCTTTCATGCCAGGGAATATAGACCGGAATGAATTGGGTTTTTCCCGGGAGCAGGTAGGGATCAAGAGGGAAATTGGACGCAATCCTCAGGCTGTCGGATCCTGATCTTGACAGGATTTCCCGGTTTAGCCACCGAATGGCCGGTCCCAGGCTGTGAAAATAATAATCATGTTCATACCGGACGGAGTTTTTTACGGCACCTCCTGCTATTTCGTTAAAATACACATATTCAACGGGATGGTTGCGAATAACATGGATTAAAGGAGGTACCAGGCCGGCTGATAGCACCACCACTGCCGATAACCGGATCAGCCGGGGTTTCAGGATCGCCAGGATGGCATTCCACCCGATAGCAGCCAGGACCGCCAGTACCGGATAGATGAACAGGAGATGCCTGATGCCACCGTACAGGTTGGAGTCACGGATCAGGACCCAGAGGAGGGGGAAGAGAAAGGCAAAAGGCAAAAGGAAAAAGGAAAAAGGGGAGGTTTTGAAGGAGGAAGGAGAAAGGAGGAAAGAGAATGGTAGGCCGGCAAGAATTACCAGGGGGGTGGTGATCAGAAGATATTTCAGGGCATAGTACCAGGGCAGGGCATCAGACCAGAAAAGGGTGCCTTCAAACAACTGGCGGAGGTTAACGGTGTAATCAGTCATTACCCCAAGCGCCTGGATCGGATTCCCGATGGGGTCGAGGCGTCCCCAGGGCCAGTCGGTCAGGCCGATCGCCCAAGCCATCAGAAGGGTATAGAGCAAAAGGCCGCAGAGGACCGTCCAATAGCGCACCTGGCTTTTTGGGGGTTTGGGCCGCACCAGCCACGCCTGGAAGATCACAAAAAACAAGATGACAGGGAACAGAAATAATCCGCCGGCCCTGACCGAAAAAGCCAGGCCTGTTCCGACAGCCACGCCGGTCAGGTATCGGGTTCGCATGCGAGGCAGTATGCGGATGAACAGGATCAGGTAATAGATTGCTACGACATATCCAAGGGCAAACGGGATGTCTTTCAGGTTGTTGAAGGTGTGGCCCAGGAAGACCGGGGAAAGAAGAAGGAACAGAATGGTCAGGATGCCGGCCGGATATCCGGAGAATTCGACTGCGATGAGAGCCGCGAACAGGATCGTCAGTGCACCCGTGAGGGAATTCAGAAGATGTCTGACCGTATAAGGATTTTTGGGCCTGATCAGGCGATTGATCCGGTAACTCAGGTTATCGAACGACTGGCCGTAATATTTTAAGTTCGTTTCCGGAGTGAAAAGGGCGGAGGTATCCTTACCGCCGGACTGAAAATACCGGCAAACCTTTTCTGCGTGAGCATAGTGCACCGGCTCATCGCCGGATATGCCGCTGTTGAGGCTCAGTGATGGAAGGAGCAGGAAGGGGAGAATGCATAAAACCAGGAATACTGGCTTAAGGACACGGGGGTACAGGGGCGCAGGGAGCGGTGGAGTCATCACTCATGGAACTTTCTCACCAGGTAGAGTGGGCGGCGTTGGCTTTCTTTGTAAATGCGGTAGATATATTCACCCAGGACACCCAGGAAAGTGAGCTGTATGGAGCCGAGAAAAAAGATGCTGAGGAGGGTGGAGGACCAGCCGATAACGGCAAAGCCGATGATTTTTGCAACTAAAGTGTAAATGCCGGCCAGAAAGAAGATGACCACCCCGGTCAGACCGAGGTACAGGCAAATCCTGACCGGAAGCTTTGAAAAAGAAAAAATGGCATCGGAGCTCAGGGCCAGCAGGTGGGAGTATTTCATCTTGGGTTTGCCACTGTATCGCTCATCCCGTTGATATTCAATGTATCCCTGACGGAATCCGATGAATCTCCGAAGCCCGGGCAGATAGCGTATTGATTCGGTGTATTGGAGCAGCGCCTCCAGGGCAATCCGGTTCATCATGGAGAAATTACCGACATTTTCAATATCCGGGTAACCACTTATTCTACGGAAGCTCTTGTGGAAAAGAAAGGTCGAGATGCTGCGTCTCTGACGGGCTGAAGGATGAATGCGTTTTCCATAGATGACATCATACCGGCCCGATAAGAGCATCCTGTACATGTCACCGATCCGTTCGGGAGGATCCTGCAGATCCCCGTCCATCATGGCGACAAAATTCCCCCTGGCCAGAGTCAGTCCTGCAGTAAAGGCAGCCTGGTGTCCAAAGTTTTTCGATAGTTCCAGGATCTTTACCCGGGGTTCGGCCGCACGGATTTCCAACAGCCGTTCGAGGGTAGCATCGCGGCTGCCGTCATCCACGCACAGGATCTCGAAATCGCCGGTAATAACCTGCAAGGCAGCCACCGCTCTGCTGATCATCTCGGCAACAAGCTCCTGCTCATTGTAGAGCGGTATGACGAGAGATAGTTCCATTCGTTCCTTACTTAGTTCCGTTCCAAGGCAGAAGGCAGAGGCCAGAAGGCAAAAATCAGGATTAAAGTGTTAAGAATCAAGTATTAAGTAAAAACCTTTGGGTTGAAAGTCATTCGCATTAGATAAGCCTTCAGGCTTTTCCTATAAGTCGATCCAGCGGTTGCCCTCCCTGTTCGATTTTACCACGGACTCGATGAAGAGCATCCCCCTGATGCCATCGTCGATTCCCGGGAACTGTCCGGGGACCGTTTCCTCGCCCCTGAGTGCTTTGGCGGCCCCTTTGTAGAGATTGCCGAAAGCTTCGTAAATGCCTTCGGGATGGCCCGGAGGCAGTACATGGCTTTCCTGGGCAAAGGGGGTCAGGTAACCATAGCCGGGAGTAAGGATCTCGAAAGGAGCCCCTTCGCGGAATCTTTTCAGCACGTTAGGATTTTCCTGTTCCCAATGGAAACCTCCATCCGTACCGTAGACACTGATTTGCAGATTATTCTCTTCACCGGTAGCGATCTGCGAGGACCGGATCACCCCGGTGAGGTTTTCATCGAATTTCAGGAGCACGTTTCCATCCAGGTCGAGGGGATTTTCGGGCATGAGATTATTGAGTACGGCCAATACTTTTTTAACGGTCAAGCCTGTTGTGTACTCAATCAGGTTGAAGGCGTGCACTCCGATATCACCCATGCACGAACTGATGCCGACCACTTTCGGATCCAGGCGCCAGACAGCCAGTTTGGCTTCCCCGCCATGGATGATCGGATTAATCCATCCCTGAAGATACTGAGCTTCAATCCGTTGCAGGGTTCCTAACTCGCCCGATTCGATGCGTCTTTTCATTTCGCGCACCATGGGGTATCCGGTATAGGTATGGGTGAGGGCGAAAACCAGTTTTTTCTTTTCAACAAGCCGTTTCAGCTCGATGGCTTCGGCCGAGGTCAGGGTGACCGGCTTTTCACAGATTATGTGAAACCCGTTCTCAAGAAGCTTCCTCGCCTGATCAAAATGCAGGTAATTGGGTGTCACGATTGAAACCACCTGGATCCGTTCCGTAACGGGCAAAGACAACTCCTCTTTAATGAACGTATCCGTATCGGGATAGACTCGCTTCAGGTCGATCTCCTCCCCGGCCGCGAATTCTTTTGCGCGTTGGTAATCTACATCGAACACACCGCCAATGAGTTCATAAGCATTGGCGATCCGGGCCGCTATGCGATGGGCTCCGCCGATAAAGGCGCCCTTGCCCCCGCCGATCATGCCCCAGCGGAATCTTTTCATGTCAGGCTTTTTTGCGTTTCATTGTTGTGAAAACGATGGCAAAGATCACGATCAGAACTGCCGGTAGAACGGCGGTATAGCGGAGGATCTCCTGGCCGGTGAAATTGCTGTCGGTAAACCATCCCGAGATGGGGAGGAAGATGGAGGTGGAGAGCATGCCGGCACCACCGAAGATAGACAAACCCAGGGCACCGCTCTCCGGAATGTTTTCTGACACAAAGCCCAGCATGGTTGGCCAGAAGAAGCAAATCCCAATGGCAAACACGCCGGCTGCCAGGAAAATCAGCACACCGCCCTGAACGTAGCTCATGAGAAGCAACCCAACCATGCTCACGATGGCTGAAAAGAAGAGCATGCCGGTGGTATTCAGGCGATGCACAATCGGACCGGCGAAACTCCTCCCGATGGCCATGATCCCGTTGATAAAAGCCAGCACAAGGATCGGGGCTACCCCGGTTCCCTCCAGGAGCGAATTGATCCTTTGCCCGGTTGTCAGCTCCGTGGCTGCGCTCAACAGCATGCAGAAAAGCATGATCAGGAAGAGAGGCTTAAGAATGGCTTTCCACATCTGGGCATAAGAAATCCCCATTTCCACCCGTTCGGTTTTGGGAAATTTCTGCCCGAAGGTCATGACTCCATAAATGATTACCGGAACAACCAGGGTGGCAACCAGGTACTGCCAGGGAAGTTTCATCAGGTCCATGGCCAGGTAGGCAATAAGACTGCCAATCACGATCCCGCCAGGGAACCAGACATGAAACCGGTTAAGCATTTTTGTTTTGGAATCAGGGTATATTGCTGTAACCAAAGGATTACAGGCTGCTTCGACCGAGCCGTTTCCCACCCCGATAAACAGGGTGCCCAGAAACAGGACCCAGAAACCCGTAGCGAAAATGGTCAGGACTATCCCTATCAGGTGAAGCACGAATGCCAGGCGCACGAACCTTTTCATCCCCAGCAGGTCAACAAACGGGCCTCCGATAAACTGGGCCAGGGTAAAACCCCAGAAAGCAGTTCCGAACGCCCACCCGAGCTGTTCCTTGTTCAAACCGAAAAGCTCGGAATATTCCGGCTCGAGACGGGCCCGGATGGCAAAGGTCATGGCGGTGGTGATCAGAGCGATGCAGCTCAGCAGGAAAAGCCTTTTTGCATTGTATTCTTTAGTTGTCATGGAGTGAAGTTTAGTTTCTGAACCTAAAAATAGGTATTTTTGGTTTATCCTATTTAACAGCCACTATCTATGGGACGAGCAGTAACTCTCTTCACAGGCCAATGGGCCGACCTCCCCTTCGAGAAGTTGTGTGAAAAAGCTGCAGGCTTTGGCTATGACGGCCTCGAATTAGCCTGCTGGGGAGATCATTTTGAGGTCTCAAAAGCCGATCAGGCTTATTGCGATAACCGTCACAAGATTCTCAGGAAATACGGATTGCAAACCTGGGTAATCTCCAACCATTTGGTAGGACAGGCGGTCTCTGACCGGATCGATGCACGGCATCAATCCATTTTGCCCGGGCATATATGGGGAGACGGTGATCCTGAGGGAGTCAGGCAACGGGCGGCGGCCGAGATGATCATGACGGCTCATGCAGCCAAAACGCTGGGCGTTAACACTGTTTGCGGTTTTACGGGCAGTTCCATCTGGCACCTGAACTACTCTTTCCCACCCGTTACCGCGGGCATGATCGATGAAGGATATGCCGATTTCGCGAAACGCTGGAAACCCATCCTGGATGAATTTCAGAAACTGGGCATACGGTTTGCCCTCGAGGTCCACCCGACCGAGATCGCTTTCGACATTGCTTCAGCTGAGCGCGCCCTTAAGGCAATTGATTATCATCCCGCCTTCGGCTTTAATTTTGATCCGAGCCACTTCGGATACCAGGGAGTGGACTATATCGGGTTTATCTACAAATTTGCCGACCGGATCTTTCACGTTCACATGAAAGATGTAGGCTGGTCGCCGTTCCCTACCGAAGCCGGCGTGTTCGGGGGCAACCTTGATTTCGGCGACAGGCGGCGTTACTGGGATTTCCGAAGCCTGGGCAGGGGAAATATCGAGTTTGAGGAGATCATCCGGGCACTCAACCGGATCGGCTATTCCGGTCCCTTGTCGGTTGAATGGGAAGACAGCGGAATGGATCGCGAACATGGCGCGGCAGAAGCCTGTGAGTTCGTCAAACGGGTTAACTTTCCGGGTTCGGAGATCGCCTTCGATTCGGCATTCGAGAAGTAATCTGCTCAGTAGCCGCCGGTCGCCGACCGGCGGATCTTAGGCACGCCCATGTAACCCAGTAACCGCCGGTCAACGACCGGCGGCTACTCTGCGGTATCTGTCTAACCCCAGGTTTAAACCTGGGGTTAGACAGATCACACCAGCTTCTCTAATAGCCTTTTGGTCAGCATGATACCTTCGTCCTCGGTGTATTTGCCGCCTTCATATTCCACCCCGATGAAGCTCCGGTAGCCTGATCTCTTGACGATTTTCAGCATCCGGGCATAATCAATGGTGGTTTCGTTCCCCTGGTTGTCGAAATCGTAGGATTTGGCGCTGACACCCTTTGCGAAGGGCATTAATTCCTTAACCCCCAAGTACCGATCGTACTCCTGTTCTTCGCTTATGCGGAAGTTTCCGAAATCCGGCAGGGTTCCCACGTTGGGCATATTGACTGTTTCGATCACTCGCCGGAGCCAGGTTCCGTCGGACGAAAAACCGCCATGATTTTCAACAATGACATTGATGCCCTGGGATCGCCCATAGTTTCCAAGACCAGTCAGCCCCGGAACTACATTTCCTGCCAGTGTTTCCCTGTCACCGGGACCGCCGGCATTGACCCGGATGGAATGACAGCCGAGGAACCTGGCGGCATCAATCCATTTTTTGTGATTTTCAATGGTTTTATTCCTCGCCTCTGCGGTTCCGGCCCCCAGTTCACCTTCGCCGTCAACCATGATAAGGACATTGGTAACCCCATGATAATCCGTTATCCTCTTCAGCTCTTTCAGATATACCGGGTCCTGTTCGAGGTCGTTAAAGAAGGTGCTGACATATTCCACGGCTGTGATCCCGAAATCCCGCTTGGCTCTTACGGGAAACTCGAGATTATCCATCATTTTCGCAAAAAGTGCCTGATGCAGGGACCATTCGGCCAGGGAGATCCTAAACCATGGCTTGTTGCAGCAGGAGGAGATAAAAGCCGGGGAAGCGGCCAAACCTGCCGCTGCCAATCCTGAGGAAATGACAAAATTTCTGCGGTTCATGCATGAGTTGGTTTTAGATGGATGCTGGATATTGGATGCTGGATATTGGATATTGGATACTGGGAATTACCTGACCTCCGATCTCCGACATCCAAAATCTGATATCCAAAATCCAAAATCCTATTTCTGCCATCTACAGCTTTCTGATCCAAATGTTTCTGTACGATACCGGATTCCCATGGTCTTGAAGGAGCAGCGGCAGGTTTCCGTGGGCTTCATATTTCGGGTATCCGGCATAGGTGGTCGAACCTTTCAGCTCGAAATGGTCCTGAATCAGCACACCGTTATGAAATGCCGTGATGATGGCGGGTTTCAGGACCGTTCCGTCGGGTGCAAATTCCGGGGCATGAAATATAATGTCATAGGCTTGCCATCTGCCCGGTTTTCTGGATGCGTTGACCAGCGGGATTGATTGCTTATAGATCGATCCGGCCTGGCCGTTATAGTAGGTTTCATTTTCCCAGGAATCCAGGACCTGAAGCTCATAGTTGCTCTGGATATAAACGCCGCTGTTGCCTCGACCCTGTCCGTTTCCCTTGACCTTTGCCGGGGTCCGGAACTCGACATGAAGCTGGCAGCTTCCGAACTTTTCCCTGGTCATGATATCGCCGGTCCCGTTCACCATCATTCTTCCGCACCAGGTTTTCCATTTGGCCTGACCATCGCTTCCGGTCCAGTTCGCCAGGTCTTTCCCGCGGCTGAAAAGGACAATGGCATCAGAAGGAGGTGCAGCATGGCAACCCGGCGTGACAAGGACTGGTTTCCTTGACCAGTCTTCAGTTATGGCCGGGTCCTGAGTGAAGGCTGCCGTGCTCATCAAACATCCGGCTGCAAGGATTGTGAGTATTTTATTCATCATTCTCATATTTCCCAAGGTTTACGATAGTTAGGCCTTAGAAGCGCATTGGCTTCGGGTTCGTTGAAAGTCCCCGTTTCCCCGTTCCAGTGCACTTCCAATCCCGTCCTGTAGGCGATATTGCCAAGATGGGCAACCGTTGCCGCGTCTCTTCCGATCTCGATGCTGGCTGCCGTATTCAGGTTCCTTTTTTTGATTGAGTCGAGAAAATTCCGGATATGAAGGCGGAGATCATTGCCGGCATTCGTGTTCCGGTTGACCGGCTCGATGACGGGTATGCCGTTGACCATTTTAGGGTACATTTCCCAGAATGAGCGGTTAGCGCGCAATTCGCCGTTTTCTCCCTGGAAGGATACCCCATGGTCAAATCCATAAGCGTTGGCCTGAACGCCGAAGTTGTTTTCCCATACCAGTTCAACCGGTCCGAACCGGTAATTCACCACGAGGGTATCGGGTGTCTCCATGTCATCGTTGGGGTAAACAAGGTTACCGCCGGCCGCCTTTACACTGCCCGGGTGTTTCAGGTCCAGGGCCCACAGGGCCATGTCGATCATGTGAACGCCCCAATCCGTCATCTTGCCACCGGCATAATCCCAGAACCAGCGGAAATTATAGTGAAAACGGTTTTGATTGAACGGTCTCAGCGGTGCCGGCCCCAGCCACATATCGTAATTGACGCCTGCGGGAACAGCGCTGTTAGGGACTTTTGGGACGGAATTCCCACCCATTCTCCAGGCATCAACCCGGCTGATCTGCCCCAGCTTGCCTGACCGGATGTAGTCGACCATTTCCTGCCAGTGCAAGCCGCTCCGCTGCCATTGTCCAACCTGTACCACACGCTTGTAGCGGTAGGCAGCCCTGACCATCTGATTGGCTTCGTAAATGGAGTTGGCGGCAGGTTTTTCCACATAGACATCTTTTCCTTCACGGCAGGCCATAATGGTGATCAGGGCATGCCAATGATCCGGAGTGGCGACAATGACAGCATCGACATCCTTGTTTTCCAACACTTTGCGAAAATCATCGTAAAGAGTGAACTTAGGAACGGTCAGTTTCTTGTCGTAAGCATATCTCTGGATATCCGCAGCGCGGGCATCCAGAATTTTCTTATCGATGTCGCAAAGGGCCACAAGGTTCACGTCTGGTTGCTCAACAAAGCTGCAGGCGTTGGTAAATCCCATGTTCCGGCATCCGATAAGGGCCATCCCGATCCGGTCATTCGGCCCCTTACGCCGCGAGCAGCCCTGCATCCCGAGGGTGGCAGCCGGGATACCCAGAAGGCTGGCGCCTGCCGCCAGGCTGAAGCTGTTGCTCAGGAACTTTCTGCGGGTTTGTCCCATGGCTTAGACGTTCGGCAATTTCCAGGGATCCCGGTAGACCGGCGTGATCAGCCGGTTTGCCTCCGGATTGTTGATAAAATTCTGATTTTCAGCGTCCCAGTATATCTTTTGACCGGTCCTGATGGCAATATTTCCCATGTGTGCCATGCAGGCAACTGCTCTTCCGATGGTTGGATTGGCAGTGGTTTCGCGTTCATTTTCCTTTACACAGGAGATAAAGTTCTGAACATGAAGGGTCAATCCTACGCCTGTTCCCGGCATCCGGGTCACTTCCGGGAGGAGCGGTCCGTCTTTTCCGCTCTCGGGCACCACTTCCCACCCTCCGCGGTCGGCTATCAGGGTTCCGTTATTTCCTATAAAAGCGACACCGTGATCGCGCCGCCAGTCGCCCAGGCCGATACCCATGGCATGGTCCCAGATGACGTTGAACCCGTCGAATTCATAGATGACCTGTTGCGTATCAGGTGTTTCGATCGGACTTTCGGGGAAAGCCAGCTTTCCTCCGGAGCTCATGGCTGATTTAGGCAAATCGGCGTTCATGCCGGCCAAGGCCATGTCAAGAAGGTGAACCCCCCAGTCGGTCATCAACCCTCCGGCATAATCCCAGAACCATCGGAAATTGAAGTGGAACCGGTTCCTGTTGAACGGCCGGACCGGGGCCGGTCCGAGCCACATATCATAATTGACGCCATCAGGTACATTTTCGTCAGGAACAGGTCCCGGGGGCATCAGCCATGATTCATAGCACCACACTTTCACTGTCCTGACCTTACCCAGCTTTCCCGATTGCACAAAGGCAAATGCATCGTTCCAGTGGGGATCGCTTCGCTGCCACTGTCCGACCTGCACAACCTTTTTATAACGCCTCCCGGCTTTTTCCATCTGGAAGGCTTCATAAATGGAATAGGCCATCGGTTTCTCGACATAGACATGCTTCCCGGCATCACAGGCATCAACCATGATACGGGCATGCCAGTGATCCGGGGTGCCGATGATCACAACATCGAGATCTTTTCTCTCCAGGAGTTTGCGGTAGTCATTGAACATTTCGGGTTTCTTGCCCTGCAGCTCCTCAATGTTGCCGGCCCTTTTATTCATGACCGACTGGTCTATGTCGCAGATGGCTGCACATTCGACGTTCTCCTGTTTAAGAAAAGTCTTGACGTCGGAAAATCCCATTCCGTTAATACCGACCACCCCGACAACCAGTTTGTCGTTGGCTTTATTGGCACAACTGACCGCTCCCGGGATCATGGAAACGGCGGCAACGGCAGCCGCAGCAGTGGCGCCGGTTTTGACAAATTCTCTTCTTGAAGACATGGTACTATTTAGATTTTACAAAATGATTCGCTTCGCTCATGAATGATTCGCTTCGCTCATGAATGAACGCTTCGCTCATGAATGAACGCTTCGCGTTGAAAACAAAATTCAGGCCGCAGGCCTCATTCGCGAGCGTTAGCGAGCTATTCATGAGGCGCAGCCGAATCATTCATCCGAGCGCAGCGAGGATTATTCATTAGTGTATTGAGTCGTGATCCGTTCGATCGCCATCCGGGCCATCTCTTTTGTTTCTTCTTTTTTCTGCAGTTTTTTCAATACCGGAAGAGCCTTGTCGGTTCCGAAGATGCTGAGCTCACGGCAGATATAATTCTTTGCGTCAATTGAACCGGTCCCTTCCAGAAATCTCAGCAACTCACTTTCCACCCGGGCGTATTTTTCACCGCTGTCATAATTTTTCCTGATATAGTTCGTGAGGTCCTGGAGGTTTGTCCGGGTATCTCCCGGATGGTAATCTTTCAGGTTTGCCAGGATCTCATCCAGGGTCAGCGGGCGAAACTGGGGCCATTTGCTTTCCGTGTTGAACTGGGGGAAATCATCCGGGACCGGCAGGGTCACCTGTCCGGTAGCCGCCCATTCGGCACCGCGCTGGAGAGTAAAGATAAAACCCACGCATTCCATTGACGGGTAAGCGCTGTCGCCCATGGCATGACCCAGGACGGTGTGAAAGATCCGTCCTTTTCCGTAAGTGACGGTCATCAGGACCGGCTCGTTACGGTTGCTCCCACCCTTGGCTGAATCTGACCAGGCTGTGGCCAGGATCGTCAGGTTTTCGGCAGGCCCGCGCAGTTGCGAATAGAGTTCGTCCTTAGCGTGTTTCCAGACCGTTGGCAATCCTTTCATGATCGGGTGGACCGTATCGCGTGCAGTGACCTGATAGGCTTGCTGGGCCCCATGGTAACCTCCGATCCCGGGGGTTGTCGAATCCCGGATAAACGCCCCGTCCTTCCAATGGATGAACGGGCCATCCGTTTCATTCCGGTTGCCCCATCCTCCCAAACCCGTCATTTTGTTGTATTCTTTCCAATCACGGAAGGAATTGTCGGCCGCATGATAGCTCACGACCCCGCCTCCCTGGGAAACGTA
>CAZJNQ010000045.1:2095-3907 GCA_964547475.1 uncultured Porphyromonadaceae bacterium | reverse complement strand
GCCTGCTTGCAGGAAGTCACTAAAAGGATAACCCCGGTCAGGGTTAACAGAATCAGGGGTTTGATATATTTTTTTGTCATGATTATTGCCGATAAGGGTTAGTTGCCTTCGAGTTTCCAGGGTGACCGGAAGGGCCGTCTCAGCAGGCGGCTGGCGACCGGATCGTTGATGATTTCCTGTGTATCGGGATTCCATTGGATCTTTCGTCCGGTCAGCATGGCTATTTCGCCCAGGAGGGCGGTAGAGATTGATCGGTGGGCCACCTGGCAAGGGGTAATGGTCTCCTTGCGGCTCCGGACACAGTCGAGCAGGTTCTGAAAATGATCATTACTGACATAGAGCCGGGTTTCATTATCCCCGATCTTTTCCTCGAGAATTTTCGGATCGCTGGCGAACAAGCGGTTTCCCCGGTCGACGTGGATCCATCCATTGTCGCCGTACCAGCAAACGCCCATTCCATGCGGGAGCTGACGTTCGTTTGCAAAATGCATGACCAATCCGTTGGCATAGGTGGCGTGCAGGGAATATTCAACCGGAACATCGAAAATGCCTTCACGGGGGAAAACGCCGCTTCCTGAAACTTCGACCGGACCTGTCCGTTCCAGGCCCAGTCCCCAGTGGGCAATATCGATATGGTGGCCTGCCCAGTCGGTCAATTGACCACCCGAATAGTCGAGTATCCAGCGCCAGTCCCAATGGCAGACACCCCGGTAGGGCATGCTCGGGGCAGGACCCAGCCACATGTCCCAGTCAAGTCCTTCCGGGATCGGCTGAACAGGGTGGCTGACAGTTGCCGGGTTGCCGTTGGGTAAACCGACCTCGACGAAACGGATCTTGCCGATACGTCCGTTGATCACAAGCTCGCAGGCGCGATGAAAATGAGCTTCCGAGCGCTGCCAGGATCCCGTTTGCCAGATGACACCGTTTTTCTCGACCGCTTCAACGATCTTTTTCCCTTCCCAAATGGTACGGGAAAGCGGTTTCTCGCCATAAATATCGAGTTTGGCATTGGCACAGGCGATTGCGATAATGGCGTGCCACTGGTCGGGCAGGGCGAGGATCACTGCATCCGGTTTCTCGTTAGCCAGGAATTCCCGGTAATCGGAATAAGTGCGTGCATCGCTGGTGCCGTATTTTCCATCGATTGCCGCCTTGATGGCATCGCGATGCGTTTTATCCACATCACAGGCAGCCACCATCTGAACCTCAGGTTTGGACATGAAATTGTGCATGTCGCCTGTTCCCTGTGATCCGGCACCGATCAGTCCCATCACTATGCGATCGCTGGGCGCAACCTTGCCGTCCCTTCCCATGGCGCTTGAAGGAATGATGTAGGGTAGCGCCATGGCTGCCCCGGTGCCCACCGCAACCTTCCGGACAAAAATCCTCCGGCCGATTCTTTTTGGTTCACTCATTTCAGTATAGGTTTTGTGTTTCATTCAACCTTTAAAGATGGGAAGTTTTGTAACAAAAAGAAAGAGTGTGAAACAATGAGTAAACAGGTGTGCATCTACTAAATGATTCTCACTAATGCTCGACGAATAATTCGCTGACGTTCATGAATAGCTCGCTTCGCTCGCGAAGGAGCCTTCAGCCTGAATTAATTCAATGCAAAGCATTCATTCGTCCGAGCAAAGCGAGGATCATTCATACGCGAAGCGTAATTTTTGCCGAGCGTCAGCGAGGCTATTCCGTCCTGAGCAATCCCCTTCTCAGGTCAGCAAGTTCCTGTGGGGAGAGGCCTTTCTGCGAGCCGTAGAGTGGCTTGGTCCATCCGCCGTACATAGGATTGGGAAGAATGATGAATTTCTT
>CAZJNQ010000045.1:0-1995 GCA_964547475.1 uncultured Porphyromonadaceae bacterium | reverse complement strand
AGAGTGGCTTGGTCCATCCGCCGTACATAGGATTGGGAAGAATGATGAATTTCTTTCCGAACTCTTCCCGGAGGCTGTCGACCGCATGAAATCCCAGGTTGACGGAGCGGTCTTCGAAAATCTCGTCGAAGTCAGCGAGGTTATCGCCTACCAGGAGAATGACATTGTATTTTTTCTCGATACTATTCCGGCGGCTTTCCTTGTCGGAAGTTTCCGCTTTCATGTAGAGATGATTTCTGTCGGCATAAGGAAAATTGAGGTCTTGGAGATTTTTCATTATGGTCAGGATTTCCGTGTTGGGCCGGTTCGAAAGGTAGATAAGCTCCACATCGTTCCTGGCCAGGAACCGGCAGAAATCGACCGCACCGGGAAGTGCCCGGGCAGAAGCCCGATCGGTCCAGGCTTTCCAGCGGTCTGAGGTATAGGGTTTTCCCTCGATGATGTTCAGGGCTTCGGACGGGCTGTTATCAAGGAGGGTTTCATCTATATCGAAAATCACTGCAGGTTGTGCTCCCGAATCCGGATGGCTCAGGTATTCATTGACCCTCATCTCGGCCAGATTATAAGCCTGGTAGCAGAGAGCCCTCAACTCGCCGGATTTTTGGTACCAAAGAGTAGCCATTACCGACTGGTCGGTATCCGGAGCCTGTGAGACGGTCCTGGGTACAAAAGCCAGGGACGAGAGGAGAAGAAGAATAACGGTGAAACGACGCATGATGTTTACGATTAAGGATTTACGAACGACAATTTTACGATTTTTCTCAGGATCTCTTTGTGCCCTCACGTCCTCACACTCTCACACCCTCATGCGCTTGTACCCCAAAAAAGTGTAACTTTTCACTCCATTGTCACGTCCTATGTTTGCCTTGTAACCCGAAATGACTGTCAACGAATACAATTATTGTGTGAATCAACACGCTGATGCGGTGTACCGGTTTGTTCTCAAGAATATCCGGAACAGGGAAAAGGCCCGCGACCTGGTTCAGGATTCGTTTGAAAAGTTGTGGATCAACGTTCGCGAAGTGGTAGCCGAAAAGGCAAAATCGTACCTGTTCACAACGGCTTACCACAAAATGATTGACCAGACGCGGGCGGACAAGAAAACAGCAGCGTGGGAGGAAGTTAACATAAACCGGCTGGGTCATTCGGAGCATTACAGCGATCTGATGGAAAAGCTGAACGAGGGAATATCAAGACTGCCTGCCGACCAGCGGTCGGTGATCATGCTCAGGGACTATGAGGGCTATTCTTATAAGGAGATAGCCGATATTACCAGTTTAAGCGAGGCTCAGGTGAAGGTTTATATTTATCGTGCCCGGGTTTATTTAAAGGAATATATCGGATCAATCGAAGCATTGGTGTAACATGGAATCCTTATCTGAAAAGAATTACGAGATCTGGTTCCTGGATTATCTCGATGGCCGCCTGGGGGAGGCAGAGGTGAACCGGCTGCTCGATTTCCTGAAACATCATCCGCAGCTGAAGGATGAGCTAAGGGATCTCGGCGGTTTTACCCTGGATCCCGGAACGGATGAGTACCCCGGGAAAGAAGACCTCATGGCAGGCTCCTCCGATATCCCGGGCATTGCTCGTGATGACCGGTTCTGCATCGCCCGGATGGAAAGCGACCTGACCCCGTCGGAGGCTGAAGCTTTTAACCGGCGCCTTGAACGGGAACCCGGGCTGGACAAGAGATATAATGGCTTTCTGTTAACGAGGCTCACTCCCGAGCCAATTGCTTATCCAGACAAAAAAGAACTTCGCCATAAAAACCGGGTGCTGGCACCCTGGATCATTACGGCAGTATCCGCTGCAGCATTGTTTATCCTGGCCCTTATATTATGGCCGCGACCCGACTCCAACCGGGGAGATGTCGCAGTGAACCGGACCGTGCCGGCAGAAACCAGGACGAAGGAAATTCTAGTTCCGGAGAAGACAGGAACCGAGCCTCATGTGCAAATCTTAAGCGCAGCCGTACCGAAAGGGGTTTCCGCT
>CAZJNQ010000044.1:0-23884 GCA_964547475.1 uncultured Porphyromonadaceae bacterium | reverse complement strand
GGAACACGCGCTTGAAGCCCTGCGGCAATGCGTGGACCTGATCAAGGAGAAACTTCCTGTCTGGAAAAAAGAGATCTATGCCGATGGCTCCACCCGATGGATCGGATAGTCAGCGTGCATTCAGCATTTGCCGGTATTCCTGCGCATTTTCGAGAATCTCATGGGCCCGGACGATCACCTCGTCATCACGAATCATAAACTCAATGCGGCCTTTCTGATAATAATAGCGCCCGACAATCTCATCCGCCAGCATGACCGAAATCTCGGGTTTCAGGTTAGCCAGGTCCTTGCCCAAATTGTGTGAAAGGTTCGTCTTCAGTTCCTCAAACAAGTGGGCTGAGCTCTCGTAATATTTTTCCGCCTTGGCCATCCGGACGAGGGTTTGCAAGGCTGCTTCGCTGCCGGTTTCATAGCTGAAATTCTGCCCGGCCAGAAAATCGCGGAAATCACTGTAAACCTCATCGGTCAGGACGAATTCCGAAGGCTTGGCTGCCTGTTGATGGAAATTCCGGTACCGGGTCGCATAATCGAAGATCAGGTTGCTGTATAAAAGGTTGGCGGTCACGCTGCTAAGCTGCAAAGGGTTCGTGATGATATCCGGAACGATACCGCCGCCGTCACGAACGATCCGCCCGCGTTTCGTCCGGTATGCCGAAATCAGGGAATCGGGGACATGGCCCACGCTGCCGTCAGCCCTCCGGTTGCCGTAATCGAGGGCTTGTATGCACCTTCCGCTGGGAATATAATACTTGGCCGTTGTAAGCTTCAGGTTGGCATTGTAGCTCAGGTTCCGGGTTGTCTGGACAAGACCCTTCCCGAAGGTCCTCTGTCCGATGATCACACCCCTGTCAAGGTCCTGCATGGCTCCTGCCACTATTTCGGCAGCCGATGCGGAACCCGAATTGACCAGGACTGCAACGGGAATCAGCGTATCCACCGGCTCGTAACGACAGGAATAAGTGACCTCCCATTGCTTTGATTTGCCCCTTGTGCTTACAATTTCCTGTCCCTTTGGAACGAACAGGTTCATGACCTCAACCGCTTCAATCAGCAATCCGCCGGGATTACTGCGGAGATCGAGAATCACTCTGACCGCACCCTGGTCTTTTAGCTTCAGCAGGGCTTCACGAACTTCACGTCCGGCTCCCTCCGTAAAGCCAGAGAGCCGGATGTAACCCGTACCACCCTCCATCAGCTTGAAATAGGGCACATTGGGAAACCTGATGATCTCACGGATCAGGTTTACTGTCAGCTTTTCTTTCGTGTACGGCCTTTCAACCGTAAGTTTCACCGATGAACCCACCGGGCCTTTCATCAACGGGCTGATCTCGGCCGTTGTTTTTCCCTCCACGGAACGGTCATCGATCCTCAGTATGACGTCCCCGGCACGAAGCCCGGCCCGCACGGCCGGAGAACCTTCATAGGGGTCCGAAATAAAGATCCGCGAACTGTCCTGCGCAATGGTCGCGCCTACGCCACCATATTCCCCTGTCGTCATCAACTGCAGGTCTTCCGTTTGCGATTCCGGGATGTAAACCGTATAGGGATCCAGGGTCCTGAGCATCTGGTCGATACTGGTGCGGATCAACTTTCCGGGATCCGTCTCATCGACATAATACAATTCCAGTTCCCTGACCAGGGAATGATATATCTCAAGGTTTTTAGACCATTCGAATTCCTTGTCGTACCAGCCCGAAAACAGGACTGGCATCATCAGGAAGAGAAGGGTCGCGAACAGGATCTTACCGGTCTTTTTCATCTTTTCGTTGTCTAAGGTACAGGATCATATCCATGGCCGCCCCACGGATGGCACCTGAGTAATCTTTTGATACCCAGATAACTGCCTTTTACCGGGCCATGTTTTTTAACCGCTTGGATATAAAATTGCGAACAGGTTGGCGTATACCGGCAATTGGAACCCAGATAAGGAGAAATGGCGTGCTGATAAAACCTTACCAGTTGGATCAACAGCCATCCAATTCCCTTCCCTGTCACATCCAATGCTTTCTTCATGTTAGCACGACTTGCCGGCTTCTTCTTCCAATCTTCGGATGACCAGGTCCATTTTCCGGTCTATTTCCGAAAATGGCAATACTACATCCGCTCCATAAACCAGGAGGACCAACAGGTTATTGTTCCGTTCCGTTAAAAAAGAATAGAGTTCTCCCTTTCGCCGGCGCCAGGACTCCCGGATCCGCCGCTTGATCAGGTTGCGCGTGACCGCCTTTTTAAACTGCTTTTTCTTTACAGCAACCGCAAACTGTACCGGAGGATCCTGTTCGGATAACTGCTTTTCACGGAAAATGACCCGGAACGGGTAAACATAAAAACTTTTCCCGCCGGCCAACAGAGCCTCAAACCTTCGTTTCAGACAAAGGCGTTCACTCTTGCCGAACGATTCATCCATCAGTTATTTGGAGGATTTCTTGCAAAGTTCCCCAAGAAATTTATCCAGGGCCATGGTCATTGACGGGAACTCCGGGGAGGGGACCTTCACATCTACGTGCAGTCCTGCGTTCTCTGCGGCTTTTGCCGTATTGTGCCCGAATGTCCCGATGCACTTTTCACCCTGCGTAAATCCCGGAAAATTCTCAAACAACGATTCAATTCCTACCGGGCTGTAAAACACCAGCATATCAAAATCGTCCAGGTTCAAATGCCTCAAATCCGAACTGACGGTGCGGTAAAAGAAGGCTTTGGTAAAACTCAGGTTATTCTGTGTCAATAATCCCGGAATCTCATCATTGTGCACAGTCGAGATCGGAACCAGGTATTTTTCATCCTTGTGCTTCACCAGCACATCAATGAGATCATCAAGGGTTTTCTGTCCGAAAAAAATCTTTCGCTTTCGGTAAACGATATACTTCTGCAAGTAAACCGCAATGGATTCCGACGTGCAAAAATATTTCATGGTATCTGGCACCTGAACACGGACCTCGTCACAAATCCGGAAGAAATGATCAATGGCCGTCCGGCTGTTGAAAATGACCGCGGTATGGTCCAGAATATTGACCCGGGCTGCCCTGAAATCCTTCGCCTGGACACCTTCTACATGGATAAACTGGTGAAACTCCAGATTGACCTTGTATTTGTCAGCCACCTCGGAATAAGGGGATTTTTCAGTGGTAGGCTGAGGCTGGGAGATAAGTATTCTCTTAATCTTCAAGATGTTGCTACCTTTAGTGATACAGAAAAAGTCATTCTCACCATCCTTCCGTTATGGATTTTATCGCCCACCACAAGGGAAGAATTTCAAGGGTACAAAGGTATAAAATCATATAGAATAACGAAATACGTCTGGATTTCAACAATTCCAATTCACGGAAGATAGTGTACACAAGCCAGGATGCAAGTGTCAACCATATGATTATCAACAATATAAATTTTAATATGCCGGCCAGGAAAGGAAGTGCAACAACGGGTATCAGCAATACCCGGCTAAGTGTCTGAAAATTAAAGATCCATACCTGGTTGAACCGAAGGGCGATTTCTTTGTTTTGCATGGAAAGCCCAAACAGGAAGACCAGCAAGATCCGCAGGATACAATAAAAAAAAACGAGTCCAAGAATAGCCAGAAATCGCAGCAAAGGACGATCGTACAAGTTTATTTCCCGCAACAAGGAAACCTGCATATAGATGCTGATGGCCAAGCACAGGACAGGGACGATATTGAGAAGAAGACCCGGTCGCGAGAAAAGGGTATTTCGTTCTTCCATCAGCTTGGCTGCCTCATAACGATTGAAAAAAGAATAAGACAGCCTCTCGTGGTAACGGGGAAAAAGAAGCCTGCTCAATACATACAGGGCGACCGTGAACAGGGCAAAAACCACCATCCAATCGGTATCCGGGACAATCCTTTCCTGGTTCCTGAGAAAATAATCATTCATGCCACCGCAAAAGTACAGCTTTTTATGCTTTTCGGCCGGAAGCCGATCATGACAAAGGAAACCGAAGGAAAAAGTGGTTACTGGATTTTGAACATAAGAACATAGGGGGCTTCAATCCGGTCTTTTTCTGAAATAGTCATGCACGATTTTGGCTTTTGCGGTTCCTACGACCGGTATCAACTGTCCAATCGTGGCATTCCTGATCTGTTCCGTTGAGTCAAAAGCACTAAGCAACCGGTTCCGGGTTTTTTCTCCGATACCTGGTATCCTGTCCAATTCAGAAACCGCCAGTCCTTTCTCCCTCTTCTTCCGGTGGTGGGATATGCCAAACCTGTGGGCTTCATCCCTCATTTGCTGGATCAATCTCAGGCTTACGGATTTTTTATCCAAATACAGGGGTACGGAATCGTTGGGGAAATAAATTTCCTCCAGGCGTTTGGCAATCCCTACGATAGCCACCCGTTGCCTGAGACCCAGGGCGTCAAGGCTTTTAACAGCCGATCCAAGCTGGCCCTTGCCACCGTCAATGATAACCAGTTGAGGCAATTCCGATCCTTCTTCAATCATCCGCCGGTATCTCCTGAAAACAACCTCTTCCATCGAAGCATAGTCATCAGGTCCCTGAACGCTCCTGATATTGAAATGACGGTAATCTTTCTTGCTGGGTATGGCGTTCCGGAAAACTATGCATGCGGCTACGGCATTGGTGCCCTGAATGTTGGAATTATCAAAGCACTCAATATGAACGGGCAGGTCGGGAAGTCGCAAGTCTTTTTGCAGAGCCTCCAGCTTGCGTCCGACACGTGAAACGCTGATGTGCCTTACCTGTTGTTTCTGTCTTTCCAGCTTGAAGTATCGGGCATTCCGGGCCGATAGTTCCAGCAAGGCTTTTTTATCACCTTTTTGGGGTATGGTGGCGGTTACGTTTTTAAGAGGATACTCCAGCGGAAAAGGAATGATAATTTCTGGGGCATTGCTTCCTGTCTGGTTCCGCAATTCCACAATGGCTATGCTGAGCAATTCCTCATCTGATTCATCCAACCTTTTCTTGAGCTCCAGTGAATGGGTCTGCACCAGGGAACCGTCCATCACTTTCATGAAGTTGACATATCCCGCCTTGTCATCGGTCACGATTGAAAAAACATCCACATGTGCGATGCGGGTATTTGCTACCATTGATTTGCTCTGGAACTTCTCGAGAATCTCCAGGCGTTCCCTGATCACTTCGGCGTCTTCATAAGCGTATCTGGCAGACAGCTGGGCCATTTCTTCCTTAAGAATGCGGATAACCGACTGAGTATTACCCTTTAAGATCTTTTCAATCTGTCCAACCTGCCGCAAATATTCCTCATGGCTCTGATTGCCCGTACAGGGAGCCAGGCAATTGCCAATGTGATATTCCAGGCAAACCTTGAATTTACCCGACTGAATATCAGCCTCATTTAGATTCAACTTGCAGGTCCTGATCTTATATAGGCTTGAGATCAGGTCTGTCAGGTTTCTCCAGACTTTCCCTGAGGTGTACGGCCCGAAATATTGAGATCCGTCACGAACCAGCTGCCGCGTGGTGTACACACGTGGAAAGGGTTCCTTCCTGATGCATATCCAGGGATAGGTCTTGTCGTCCTTGAGTAAGACATTGTACCTGGGCATATGCCTCTTGATCAGGTTGTTCTCCAGCAACAGGGCGTCACTTTCCGTATCCACGACAAGTGGGCTGACTGAACGTATTTTCCTGATCAACACGGCCAGTTTGGCATTATCGGGGGCTTTCTTAAAATAGGAGGAAACTCTTTTCTTCAGGTTTTTTGCTTTCCCGATGTAAATGATCTGTCCTTCTCCGTCGATGAACTGGTATATACCCGGTTTTTCAGGCAGCCGTCTGACACTCTCCATCAGCTCCGGATCCGGAGAATACTGTTCAAATCGCGTCGCCATTTTTACTGCGCCTTTAATGAAACGAAACTGAACCGGTCGCCGTCAAACAGCCCTGCATCACCTATCTTCAGGTGCGGAATTACGAGCAATGCCATAAACGCCAAGGTCATAAAAGGAGCCTTTAAGTCAGATCCCATCGCCCGGGCTTGTTCGGTGAGCATCCGGTACTTTTTCCCGGTTTCAGTGACGGTATCCATGCCCATCAGGCCCGCTACCGGAAGAGGCAAAATTTCTCCTTCGTTTTCAGAAAAGACAGAAATCCCTCCTTTGTTCCTGATTATCAAGTTTATGGCGCCAGACAACTCCTTATCATCGGTACCCACTGCGATCAGGTTGTGGCTGTCATGCGCTATGCTGGAAGCCATGGCGCCTTTTTTAAGTCCGAATCCTTCTATCCAGCCAATGGAAGGAACACCGGGGCCATAGCGGTTGATGACCACTATTTTTAAAATGTCATTCCTGATATCTGGCATGATATATCCCTGGTTTTCAGTCAGTTTCTGGATTTTATGCTCCGTAACGAGTTCGCCGTCGAACGCCCGGATTACCCGGTACATCCCCTCCTCTCCTCTGACAGCCAGGTCAGCCGGATTAACCGCCTGTGCCTCAAAACGGTTTACCGGGATAATTTCCGGTAGCCGTGATTGAGAGGCCCCTTCCCCTGCCACCCGCGTGCCGTTTATCCAGGTTGATGATACATGAAACCGATCGAGGTCATCAACCAGTATGAAATCGGCCGGATCATTCGCCCTGAGCAGGCCAACGTTCAAATGGTAATGCCTGATTGGATTCAGGCTTGCCGCCTGGTACAAGTCAAAGAAATCCAATCCTTTCTGCAAGCCTTTCCTGATGAGCCTGTCGATGTGTCCCTCCGCCAGGTCGTCGGGGTGAAAATCGTCTGTACAGAGCATGACGGATTCCGGATTTGTGCCGATCAGTGGCCATAATGCGTCAAAATTCCTTGCCGCGCTTCCTTCCCTGATCAGTACTTTCATCCCCAGTGATATCTTTTCTTCCGCTTCTTTCAGCGACATGCATTCATGGTCTGTCGAAATCCCTGCACCGATATACTGTTCAAGATCTTTTCCAATCAGTCCCGGAGCGTGACCGTCAACCGGGTATTGATATTTTTTTGCCATCCTAATTTTTTCCATCACCTCCTCTTCCCCGAAAATAACTCCCGGATAATTCATCATTTCACCCAGTGCTACCACTTCCTTGCTTTTAAATAGTGTTTCTATTTCTTTGGCTTTAAGCCTGGCACCCGATTTTTCCATTTCAGTTGCCGGTACGCAGGAAGGGGCTGTAAAAAACATTTTTATTCTTGCCTTTTTAGCGTCTTCAATCATCAGCCTGATCCCATCCAGGCCCAATACATTGGCTATTTCATGAGGATCTGACACGGTAGCCACAGTTCCATACCTTGATGCTTCCTCAGCGAAGCGGCTCGGCATGACCATTGAACTTTCGAGGTGCACATGTGAATCAACCAGTCCTGCCAATATTAATGGCATATTGCTTCCTATGGCTGGCTTCAGTGTTCTTGTTTTTTCTTCTTCACTGATCGAAGCAATTCTCCTGCCTGTTACCTTTAGACAACCTTTATAGAATTCCCGTTTAGCTAAATCGGCAAACCAACCTTTAATAACAGTGGTAGCCATGAATGTTTTATGTTATTGATTTATTGCATTATGCCTGTTCCGAAATGAAGCAAAGAAAGATAGTTCCACGTGGAACGTTTTAACGTCCCAGCAAAATAAGCAAGACATTAATATCAGCCGGACTTACACCGGGAATTCTTGAAGCCTGAGCAATGGTTTCAGGTAAAATTTTGGTAAGCTTTTCTCTAGCTTCCATGGTCAAACCATTTATCTCATTGTATTTTATTCTCTTTGGAATATTTATTTTCTCAAGCTTCTTGATTTTTTCTGCAATCTGCTTTTCCCTTTCAATATAACCTTGGTATTTGATACTGATCTCTGCGCCTTGAATGATCTCCTCCTGCCATTCCTCCTCTTTGTTTATTTGGTGCATCAGCCCGGGAATGGCATCGGCCAGGTTTTTTATACCTACCTGTGGTCTCCCTATCAGATCTATCAGCTTTACTTTTTGTTTTATCGTTGATGTCTTCTGCCTGATTAGTGTTTCGTTTATTGCTTTCGGATCAACTGATGATTTACAGGCAAAATCTACCAGCTCCTCAATACCTTTTCTCTTTCTTTCTAGTATTCGTATCCTTTCCTCCGATGCCAATCCTAATGAATGACTTAATTCCGTCAAACGCTCATCTGCATTGTCCTGTCTTAGCATGATGCGGTACTCTGCACGCGAAGTGAACATCCTGTAAGGTTCGTCCACACCTTTTGTTACCAGGTCGTCTATCAATACACCTATATAGGCCTGATCCCTTTTCAGAATGCATTCCTCCTTGCCCATTATTTTGTTGTTGGCGTTAATTCCCGCCATAATACCTTGGGCTGCTGCTTCTTCGTAACCTGTGGTTCCGTTGATCTGTCCTGCAAAATAGAGGTTCTTTATCCTTTTTGTTTCAAGTGTTGACTTGAGCTGCGTCGGATCAAAGTAGTCATATTCAATCGCATAGCCTGGCCTGAACCATTCAACCTTATTAAAACCCTCAATTTCTCTCAGGGCTTTCAATTGCACTCTCCAGGGAAGGGAAGAGGAGAAGCCGTTAAGGTAATATTCTACCGTATCCGCACCTTCCGGTTCAACGAACAATTGGTGCTTATCCTTATCGGAAAAGGTCACCAGTTTTGATTCTATGCTGGGACAATACCTGGGTCCCGTCCCTTTTATGGTCCTGTCAAACATGGGAGATTCGTCAAACCCCTCCTGCAAGGTGCGGTGCACATCTGCAGAAGTCCAGGTGATATAGCATGATTTACTTTCTATTGTTTTATGTATGGGATTCAGGTATGAGAACGGAAAGGTCCAATCATCCCCCTTCTGCTCGGTTAGTTTGGTGAAGTCAATGGTCCTTCCGTCCAGCCTGGGTGGTGTTCCGGTTTTCATCCTTCCTGTCCTGAAACCCAGATCCCTTATGCTGTCCGATAATCCGTAAACCCCTGGTTCTGATGCTCTTCCGCCCTTAATTTTTTGTTTTCCGATATGCATTAATCCATTCAGGAATGTTCCATTGGTTAGTATTACGCTTTTGGCGTTAAACCTGATACCTAACTGGGTTTCAACTCCTTTGGCCTCTTCATCTCTGATAATGATCCTTGTCACCGTGTCCTGAAACAGGCTCAGGTTTCTTATTCCCTCCAGCCTCTGTCGCCATATCATGCTGAACTTGACCCGGTCGCACTGTGCTCTCGGACTCCACATGGCAGGTCCTTTGCTTTTGTTCAACATTCTGAACTGTATCATGGAGGCATCCGTAACCAGTCCGGTCAATCCTCCCATCGCATCAATTTCTCTTACGATCTGGCCCTTGGCTATACCCCCTATTGCCGGATTGCATGACATAAAGGCCATTTTATTCATGTCCATCGTGATCAGCAGGGTCTTCGATCCCATGCTGGCTGCTGCGGCCGCTGCTTCACACCCTGCATGTCCTGCTCCCACCACTATTATGTCATATTCTTTCAGCATTCCTCGTTTTCCTTTTCATAATTGATATCAATCCTTATAGATGCCAAGGTATAAATCTTCCATTCGGGTCATTTCCTTTCTTTTTTCCTTTGTATTATCATTATAACCAGTGAGATGCAATATGCCATGAATCATCACTCTTTTTATTTCTTCCAGATAGCTGACGTTGTTTTTCCTGGCATTTTCTTCGATTCGTTCGATGCTGATCAGAATATCACCACTTATTTTTTCGCCTTTCGTATAATCGAAAGAAATCACATCTGTGTGGTAGTCCCTTTTTAAAAATTCCCGGTTCACCTTTAACAAATATTCATCACTGCAAAAAACGATATTGGTGACTCCTGTTTTTTTACCTTCTTTTTCAATGGCATCTTCAAGCCATTTTTTTAATGACTTTCTTTTGATCTTTCCCGGATGCCGGTCTTCGTTAATGAAGTTAATTGCCATTTTTATTTTTTCCTCTCTTCAATATATTTCCTGTATTTCTCGTTATAGAATTCCTTTAGTTTTAGTTCCTTGTATTTTAACGATTGCCTGAATAGTTTGTTAGCCTCTTCTTCCTTTAATATTTCTTTCTCATTAGGTTTAAACTCTCCCCTGAATTCCTTTGATTCCCTCCTATTATCATTTTCTCTTTCTTTTTCCGCATTTTCAGCTTCGAGTAACCTTGTTCTTATCCATTCATCTTTTTCCAAAGTCCAATCTCCCAGCCGGTTATATACTATGTCCTTTTCAACATCTTTCATCATTTCCGCAGCCTGTTGCAATCGCTCTTTTGCATTGCTCCCTATTATTCCGCTCTGAGCCAGTCTTTCTATTTTTTTTCTCATCATTTCCCTTTCTCCCAGCATCTTTGATAGTTCTTGCCTTACTTCTGTTCCATCCTTTCCCTGGGTTAATTTTTTTATGGCATTCTTCAATCGTTCTTTCAATGACTCCTGTATTTTTTTTGCATCGCTCATTTCTTCTGAACCATCACCTTCATCCTTATCCTTTTTTCTTGAATCTTTAAAACCACTTTTCCCCGAACCGGTTCCTGCCCTTCTTTCCATTCCCTTTATCAGTTCATCTATTTTCAGAACCAGGTTGTTAACCTCGCTCATTATTTTATTCTGTTCTATCTTTACAACGGCCAACCTGTTTAGTCTCATGGCTTCGAATATATTTTTCATTGAGGTTTCCACGTGGAACAATTCCTCTCCTGCAATTTTTGCTACTATTGGTTGTTTATAGCCTAGGCTTTTCAAACTGTCAGATATTTTCCCGAATTTCTCTTGCAGCATTTTCTGTTCCTTTGGCAGAGGTATTCCTGACCTGTTTATTCGTTGGATCCTATTTATATCTTCATTAATTTTTTCCTGGGCCATACTAAAATCGTTAAGGGAATTTCGAATCTGTCTTAATTCTTCAATATCCACCAGTTGCGAACTTTCCATTGCCTCTCCTAGCATATTGCTTATGTTATCTGCCAACTCCGAGATTTTTCTTGCCGCCTTCCCTTTGCACTTTTTTATTTCCTGATCTCCTGACTTTACATATTCATTAATCGAGTCATTTGTTTCCTGTCTTTCTTTTATAAATTCTTCTAAATTTATCGGTTCCTTCAATTTTTTATTTTCTTCCAGGTTTTTTTCATACTTATCCTCCCATTGTCCAAACCCTTCTTTTGTTTCTTTTTTCAAATTTTCTTCACTTCTTTCGCTTTTCTCCAACGTTTCCGATAATTTTCTTAATTCATTTGCCCTTTCAGTTATATTTTTCTCTATTTCATATTTTTTTAACAGTTCAATGGCCATGTCCATTTGCTCCTTCATTTTTTCAAGATTCATCTCTATTTTTTCCGTCGCTTCATTTGCCAGCCTTTCGTTATATTCATTGGCCAGTTTTCCGAACTCCTCCAGTAGTTTTTTCAATTCATCATCAACTATGTTTTTCAAAAGATCCTCTATTTCCTTTGCTCTTTTTATTAATTCTAGATCGTTGTTTGTCTTTTCCACGTTTCCTGTGTATTCTTCATTTTCTTCCTTGATATTATCTATCAGCTCCAACAAATTATTCTTCATGTCATTGATCTCTTTCACTCTTTCCTGAATTTCCCAACGGCTCAATTCTCCCGCCATGTTTTGCATTCTGAGCTGTATTATTTTATTTTCAATTTCTTCTATTGAGCCAATGCTCTTATCTAAATTCTTTTCAATGTTTTCAGCTTTTTCCTTGTTTTCTTCTTTTATTTCATCAATACTCTTATTTTTTAAATGAATCTTTTTACTTTCCGCGCTTTTAGGGCCCGTAATCAGGTCGTTATCAAAAATCCTGAAAAAAATAACTGATTCAACCGTATCCGGATAAACTGTTTTATAAAATATCTGATAGGTTTTATTTTTGTCTATTTCTACTTCATTGGTTGTTTCCCTGTTTTCTTTCTTCTCTACCATCTCCAATTTCGTGAACCCGAAATCGTCCTCAATCGAACCATTTATAAATACATAACCCGGCATTGCCGTATCTTTTGTTTCTGCAATTTCAATATCAGGATAGAGGTCGCGTAATACATTGATATTGTATCCATACTCCGTTTTCAGCCCGCTTTTGTTTATGCACTGCAAAGTGTAATTACACTCGTCAGTTAACAAACTTTCAAACTGAACCCGGTTTTTTTCATGCACCTTTGTGATCGTATCTTTCAACAGGAATCTGACCGTATCTGTATACACCGTCTTTAAAGACCAAATAACCCTGGATCCTGCCGGTATTTCAATATTTCCATTGCTGACTGTTTCGATTTTCTCCAGGCCGGTGTAACGGGGCGGGATAACGGTTATTTTCAATTCTCCTATTTCCGGCTTTCTCAATACTTCAATGGTAAAGACCTGGGATTTCTGCGAACCTGCGCTGATCGTAAACGAGACCGGGTTGTTGATTGCATATACTGTGTAGCCGAAAATTCCGTTTACCGGGTAAATCTTGTCTTTTCGGCTTCCTATGTTTATTTCTGCCTGACCGAACACGTTTTCTTTTGAGACAATCCTGAGCCTCAGATCGTAATTTTTGCCTGCCTCCACCTTCATTTCACCGCTCAGGATCTCAAACTGCACCTGGTTTTCCGAAAAGTTTCTCTTGTATTTGAATACAGCCTGGTAGCCCCGTTCAACGAAGCCGGGCCACAGGATTGTCAACAGGGCGGCGGCAGTCAGGATAATCGCTGAAACAAGCGCAATTCTTGCCAGTTGCCTGAGTGAAAGAGCCTCATAGAAATTGTACCATTTTATTTTCTCGGTCTTTTGGTTTATGGCTTCCTCTACCAGGATATTCTCATCATCTCCTTCTCTGTTCAGCTCGATTATGTTTACAATCCGGTCCTCGATGCCTTTATGTTTTCCCGCAATTAATCTTCCAGCTTCTTTATAATTCATGCCCCGTATTATGCCCAGGGCTTGTGCGGCTGGCCTGAAAATGAAATAGGCCGTGGCAAAGCTGCCTGTCGCGACGACCAGCCAGAAAAGTATTCCGTTTTGAATGGAAGTCGGGTCAAAAATAAAATCAAGAAAAAAAGCCAGGAAGAACAGGAGGATAACAATTAGGGCTGTTAAAATGGATCCCTGTAAAACCCTTACCCAGTAAAACCTGTGTATGAATTTCCGGATCTTTTTCTCTATTATTTCGGCTTGTCCCGTATGTGATGACCTTTTCATCTCGCCAGCCACGTTTCCGGATTCAGATTGGTTTTTTCCTTCCAGATTTCAAAATGAATATCGTACAAACCGGAAGAGTTCAATCCAACACCGCCGATTTCCTGCTTCAGGCTTACATTGTCGCCCACCTTCACTTTCACGGTGTTTAAATTGGAATAAACGGTAAAATACTGCCCGTGTTGAATAAGTACGGCTTTCAGATTTGAGGAAACCACGACCACCGAAGTTACTTTCCCTGCAAAAACAGCAAGAACGGGAGCATTTTTTTCCGTTGAAATGTCCACTCCCTTGTTGTTTATTTTTCCGTTTCGTAAACCGGGATAATCCTGTAAACCATATCCCATGGTTATCACACCCTTTTGCACCGGCCATGGCAGCCTTCCGGAATTCTGGCTGAATTCATCCGAAATTATTTTCATTTCCGGCGTAAGTCTCATGCCGCTTGCCGTCATCTCTGTTCCGGTTGCGGCAGCAATTAACCTCGAAATTTCGTTTTCCAGTTTCTTGAATACGGCCCGCTGGTTTTCCAGCTCTTTTTTCAGTTGTCTCTCTTTTTTCTGCAAGTCTTTGACGTAGCGGTCCTGCTCTTTCTTGTCATTGTTCAGGGTGGCTATTTCCTTTTTCCCCGATGTCAGTAACTCGTTCTTTCTTTCCTTGTCCATTTCGAGGCTGGCAACGGCTCCTTCCAGCTCTTTTGTTTTAGCCTCAATTTTCCCAGCCTGGTCTTTTCTGAACCGGGCATATTGCTGAAGGTATTTTAGCCTCTTGAAAGCCTGGTTGAAATCCGATGCAGCCAGTATATACTGAGCCCGGTTGTACGCATTCCGGTTCAGGTAGGTTTTATAGATCACCCTGGCATAATCTTCTTTCAGCAGCTTGATCTCTTCCCTCAATCCCACGATGGTGTCCTCGTGCGCACGGATCTTCTTGTTTAAATACCCGATTTCTCCATTAATGCTCCGAACCACCTTCTCCCGGGCAGATATTTTCCGGTTTAACAAGCGCAGGTTCCTGGCTTCACTTATCCTGCTGGCTTCTGTCTGTTTTAACAACTCTTCTGTCTGGGCGATCTCCTTGAGGCTGCGTTCCTTGTCCGATCTTAGGCTCTCCAGGTCCTGTGCCACCGTGATAGCCGGATTCAGCAACAAACAGGTAAGTATGACCAGCCTTATTTTCATCAGAATGTCTCAAAACTAATATACATTTTATCCTTTACTTCCACCGTTATCACGTTCAATTCGGCATTGTATTGATGGGACTCATCCAGGCTGTTAACCTCGATCCGTTTAATCAGGTTTTCCTTTGAGTAATAATAAAGGACCCTGGCTGCCCATTGTCCGTTGCTGTCCTTGATCAGGCATTCCTGCACCGTTTTTAGATCCGGATCGATCCTGAATTGAGCCAGATACCGGTATGCCGTTCTGTTTTCTTCTGATTCCGGCTTCCAGGAAATCCATTGCTCTTCATTCCGGTGGCTCATCATCAATCCCTCCTGGAGGTCCTTGAATCCAATTCCCGTCGCGGTGAAAAGGCTTTGGGTCATCATGCCCTGTATGGAGTTGAAATCCAAAGCATATCCTGTGAATTCCTGCATCAGTTTCCAGTCACCTTTTTCCTTTATCTTCATCAACCTGGATAGTACCCAAACGCTGTCCGGCCTTGCCAGGATACGGCACAATTCTATTCCGATGGACGATCTCAGGGAAACCCAGATTGCACTGTCCCTGACAATTTTCACGGTGCCGATGAAGGGCACTTTCTGTTCGTCCATCTGGGCTTTTCCCGTCAACCGGAATTCGAGATACTTTGCCGGTACGGATTGATCATAGACTGCCCGGATCAGCTTGTCCTCTTCGGTGAGCACCGGAGTGCTGGCAACCATCTTTTTTCTGGCCTGGCATCCGCTTAGACCTGCCAGAACCAACACGACCAAACTCAGCCTTATCGCGGTTCTTAATTTCATACCGGTTTTTTTAGCATGCCCCTCTCAATTTTCATCCCGATCTCTGCCGTTGTTTCTCCCTTTTCCCTGGCCTTGATCCATTGCTCCCGGGCTTCGGCCTCCATCCCGTTCATGAAGAGAATATCACCGTAATGCTCCAAAACTTCTCCCGAGGGATCCCGGTCGAGTTCCATAACTTTCCTGATGGGTTCCATGGCTTTTTTGTATTCCGCTTTTTTGAACAAAACCCAGGCATAGGTATCCAGATAAGTGGGATTATCCTTTTCGGCCGCAATACATTTTTCTATCATTTCCAAAGCCTTGTCCAGCTCGCGGTTTTCAAGGGACAAATAATAGCTGTAGTTATTCAGCACCAGGACATTATCCGGTTCCAGTCCCAGAAGCAGGTCAAAATTCCTGAACGCCTCGGCTGTGTTCCCCATCCTGTATAATGCCTCCCCGAGTGAAATATAGAACTGTTTGAGTATCTCCGGATTCTGGCCCGGGAAAGTCATCCCCTTGTTCAGGGCGGCCACCGCATCCGGATAATTCTTTCCGGCTGTTGCCGCGATGCCCTTGAAAAGGTAGAAGAGCCCCTGCGCAGGGAAATTCTTGATTGCTTCATCACTCACCCGGTACATCCGTTCAAAGTCCTGTCTTTCGTTGAGGATGAAAAGCAGGTTTTGCCACACTATGAAATTGCCGGGATTGCTCAGGATCAGACGGGAATAGATAGGTTCTGCTTCCGCATTTCTCCCTTCGGAATAGAGATAATTGGCATACAGGGCATCCACATCGGGCTGACCCTTGTCCGTTTCATATAAAATCTCAATCAGCCTGATCACGTGCTCGTCCAGTTTTTGCTGTGCTTGCTGGTCCCTGATGAACTGCTGAACAATTTCAAGCTTGATCGCAGGATTCACGTCGGGCGACCGGAAACCTTTGATAAATTCATCCAGCGCCTTATCCTTTTCGCCCCATTGATAATAAAAGTGGCCCAGCGAAAAACTTATGGTTGGGTTGTCGGGGTCTTTATCCTTCAGCAATTGGTATTGTTTCAATGCTCTTTCTTTCTGTCCGTTCACCCCATAGCTTTCAGCGAGAACGCCCATTAATTCAATGTCATCCGGATGTTCCCTGGTCCATTTCTCAACAACCTTGATCCCTTTCTTCAGCTGATCGTTCATCTCGTATACGTCCCTCTGCCTGAAGACGCTCCAGCGACTCAGGCTCTCTGATTTTCCGTAGGTTTTGAGCTTCCCGATAGCTTCCTTATATCTTTTTGCCTGGATAAGAACTTCTATTTCGCCGGTTTTATATTCATCTTCATCCGGGAAGTTTTCTTGCAAGATCCTGTAAACGGGTATACATTCCTCGGGCTTGCCAAGGCGGGCCAGGCATTCGATCAGCAATTGCCCGTAATACTTGTTCCGGTTATCTCTTTTCCATGCATTGCGGGCATATCCCGTGGCACCCGCAAAGTCCCCTTTAAGTGCATGCAAAGAACCCAGTTCATAATATGCGGCACCCTTTTCCGGATCCAGCTCGATGCACTTCTGAAAAAAAGAGATTGCCTCGTCCGGGTTGCCCAGCATTTTTGTCCTCAGCCCCTCGGAAAAAAGGAATGTATAACGAGCTTGCGACGAACTGGCCGTATCCGGCAAAACCTCCACCTGCCCCACCGCTCTTACACCAGTGAACACAATCAATCCAAATAGTAAATATTTAATTTTCAATTCTTTTCTCCTTTTTTCTTTTTCCTTTTGCCTTTCCTTTTGCCTTCTGCCCTCTGCCTTCTGCCTTACTTGTGTCCCGTATGCCCGAACCCCCCCTGGCCTCTTTTCGTTTCTTCCAGCTTATCAACCCGTTCCCATTGAACGGTTTCATGCCGGGCGATGATCATCTGGCAAATCCGTTCTCCATCTTCAACCAGAACCTCTTCGCCCGATAGGTTTATGAGTATGATCCCTATCTCTCCTCTGTAGTCTGCATCAATGGTTCCCGGAGTGTTCAGAACCGTCAATCCTTTTTTCAGCGCCATCCCGCTTCTCGGCCTTATCTGTGCTTCAAACCCTTTCGGCAGCTCTATGAAAAGACCGGTTGGTATCAGCCTCCGTTCCATCGGACGAAGGGTTACCGGTGTTTCCAGGTTAGCCCTAAGGTCCATGCCTGCCGAATGATCCGTACTGTAGGATGGCAGTTCGTGCCGGGAATTGTTAACGATTTTCACTTTCATATAACGAGCATCAGGATAATTTCATTACTTGTGAAACCGGCTTCTGATTCCTGAGACAACCGATCGGACCATGGCCTTCTCGCGCCAGGCGACAACGACCAGGAAAGCGGTCATCAGAACGGTATTGAACAGCAGCCTGATCCAAAGGTTGTCGGGTCTGAGCAACACAGAGAAAACATAAATCCCTACTGCTGTTGCAGTCCATAGGGCTAATCTGCCGGCTTCATAGGGCACCCGGTAAAATTTCCGCCCCCAGAAAAAAGAAAGCAGCATCATTACCAGGTAACAAGCGAGTTTCGCCCATGCGGAACCCATGTATCCGACTGCCGGTATCAGCAGCCAGTTCAGGGCCAGCGTGACCACTGTCCCGGTTCCTGCCATTATTGTGGCATAAAGGGTGTGGTCCTTTATCTTGTACCATACCGACAGGTTGTAGTAAATGCCCAGAAACAGGTATCCCATCAGGATATAAGGCACTATCGGCAACCCTCCCCAATACCTCTCGTCAATCAAAACCCTCTGCACTATATCGATGTACAACGTTGTACCCAGGAATATCAGAAGTCCGAAGAGGACAAAGTATTTCATCACCTGGGCATAGGTTTTTTCCGCATTTTTTTCCCCCGAAACCGAAAAAAGGAATGGCTCAAACGCGTATCGGAACATCTGGATAAACAACATCATGATCACTGCAATCCTGTTGTTTGCGGAATATTCACCCACTCCGGACAGGGCTGTTTCCTGGTCGGGCAGCAGGAATTTCAGAATGATCTTGTCGCCGGCATCATTGATAGCGCCTGCCACCCCCACCAGCATCAGGGGTGTTGCATAGACCAGCAGCTTCTTCATCAGCCGGCGGTCAAACCCCATCCGGATATGCCGGAATTCGGGAATCAGCAGGAGCATCATGATCGAGCTGGTGATCAGGTTGGCGATGAAAACGTATCCCACGCCAATATCGGGATCATAAAGCCAGGAGGGCAGGTTTATGCCCTTTTTGACCAATGCCGGAAATACCAGGTAAAAGGTAAAAACCAGGGCCACGTTTATCACCACGTTCAGGATCTTCAGGATGGCGAACCGGAGAGCCCGGTTTTCCTGCCTCATTTTCGCGAACGGGATGCTGGCAATTGAATCCAATGCAATGATCCAGGCAAACCAAATGATGTATTCCGGATTTGAACCGTACCTGATGAGGCCGGCGATCCCATCGGTGAAGAGATAAACGACAAGCATCCAGATCAGGGACAAGGCAGCCACAAAACCCAGGCTGTGTGAAAAAACTTTTTTGTAATCGCCCTCGCTTGCTGCATACCGGAAAAAACCCGATTCCATACCCCACTCAATGACCACCAGCAGGATGACCAGGTAAGCATATAGTTCGCTCACGATGCCATACTCGCCAGTCTGGAAAAGATGAGTGTAAAAAACAGTGAGAATCAGGTAATTAAGCACCTTGGGAAGAATGCTTCCCAGGCCGTAGATCATGGTTTGGCCAGCCAGCTTTTTTACCTGGTTCAATGGATCCGTTTTAAAACGGTCAAATTTAGTCAGAATCTAGATAGCTTCGCTGAGCACATCATCCATCGAAACACAGGGCATGCCCCCGAGAATGCGGTATCCTTCACGGGTAACAACCAGGCTGTCTTCTATACGCACGCCGAACTTACCATACAGGTACAATCCCGGCTCGTTGGTGAATGTCATGCCTGCTTTCATTTTCAAGGGGTTGTCCTTTACGAGGTAAGGATATTCGTGCCCTTCCACGCCGATCCCATGTCCCAACCGGTGCGTAAAAAACTCATAATCCTTACCATAGCCTCCCATTGCCATTTCATTCCGTGCCATCCGGTCGACTTCCCCGCAAACTGCGCCTTCGCGGATAGCTTTGTAAGCGGCTTGCTGGGCTTTAAGCACGGTTTCCCAGGTCTTCTTCAATTCATCCGATGGTTCTCCGAATATGACCGTCCGGGTTACATCCGACCGGTAACCCTTGATCGAACATCCTCCGTCGACCAGCACGACGTCACCTTCCTGCAGGACTTTGGTCTGGCGGGTGCCATGTGGAAAGGCGGCCGTATAACCGAACATCGGACCGCCGCTGCCGCTGACCCCCATCTCCGAATGGGCCTGCCTGATGATTTGTCCCAGTTCTCCGGCGGTCATCCCCGCCCGGAGCTGAGAGAAACCTTTTTTGTAAGCCAGTTTCGTGATCCGGTTGGCAGCCTCCATCAATTCAATCTCTTTATCCGATTTGACCGCCCTGACGTTCTGGGTAATTACAGAACCGTCGACCACCCTGAAACCTCCGGCTTTCCTCATTCCTTCATTGACAAAACTCCTTGCATTCGGGTCTATCGCAATTTTCCCCCCGGAACGGTTGATGGATTTTAAATAATCCCCGAATAATCCATAGGGTCCGGTATGTTCCTCCCATGTTCTTATGTCTTTGCCAAACTCGATCGCTTCCTCGGCCCTCTCCTTTTCAAAAGCCGGGCAGATCCAAACGGTATCGGCATGAGGGCTCAGGAGAAAGCCAAAGACCCGTTCGCTCAGCCACCAATTCACGTTCATGAAATAGAGCAGGTTTGTGCCGCCTTCTACAAACAAAGCGTCAATACCTTCTTTTTCAAGCCATTCCTTTGCTTTTTCCTGTCTTGAAAGATAATCTTCCCTCGTAATATCCGGCAGATCCCGAATTTCTTTTGCGGTTGTCTCCCGGGTTTGAAATTCATTGATCCTGATGCCGGAATAAGCCCCGACTCCGGCAGCGGCTCCGATGGCAGTCAGTCCCGCTGTTTTCAGGAATCCCCTTCTTGTATTCATTTCTTATCAGTTAAACAAGTGAAAGTAGCATAATTTTCAAATCCTGAATAGGTTGGATATCAGTTTGTCGGACCGGAACCAGGCTTCGTGATCAAACGACAGATTGTTGCCATTCCTGACTAAATCTCCAAGCCTCAATGATATTCCGGCACTTTGAAGCAGGCGTTGATATTCTTCCTCACCAAACCGCTCGGTGTAATCCGTCAAATCAATTCCTTCCGTCGTTCTCAACCGGGTCATGATATATTCATTGACCTTCATGTCTTCCGTAAGCACTTCGCCTTCCGGTTCTTTTTCGTCATTCACCTGTTTCGTCCAACCGGCGAGGCTTCGTGGATTCCAATGCCGCTCCCGCCCATTGAACGAATGTGCCGCCGGACCCAGGCCCAGGTACCTTTCACCCGTCCAGTATTTGGAGTTATGCCTGCTCCGTTCGTTGTTCCGGGTGAAATTGGAAATTTCATACTGCTCAAATCCGTAATCATCCATTAACTGCCTGAGCAAAAGGTATTGTTGAAAGCTGGATGCCTCTTTCACGTCAGGCAGCTTTTTTTCTTCTTTCAGGGCGTGAAAGACCGTTCCCGGTTCAATGGTCAGATGATAGGCGGAAATGTGGTTTACGGGCAATAAAACAGCTTTCCGGAGGTTCTCTTGCCATTGCACCAGGGTCATACCCGGAATGCCGTAAATCAGGTCGAGACTGATCCTTGGGAAACCGGCGTCGGCAGCCATTGCTACTGCTGTTTCTGCCTGCATGGCGTTGTGTCGCCTGTTCATCATCCTGAGTTGTTTATCTGAAAAGGATTGCACGCCTATGCTGATTCTATTATACCCGGCTTCCTTGATTTCTTTCAACTTATGGGCGTCGAGGTCATCCGGGTTGGCCTCGATGGTGATCTCGGCATCCGCCGAAATCATAAAATGGCGGTTCAAAGCTTTAAGGATTCCTGACAAGCCGTATTCCGGGAGCAAGGTGGGCGTGCCCCCTCCCAAGTAAACGGTGTCAATGTTCCTGTCGGCCAGATATCCGGCCCTCAACCCGGTTTCAGCCGAAAGGGTCCCGATAAACTCCGAATAATCTTTTGATCCTGTAACAGAATAAAAATCACAATAATGGCATTTGCTGATACAGAACGGGATATGGACATAAATGCCGTTCACGGCTTTTTTTCTTACTATTGTTACGGTTTATTCCGGGAATAATGATACGAAAGTTATTGTTTATCAGCCTGGGTTGGGCTGTCATTATCCTGATAGTTTGCGCAATCCCGGGTTATGACTTGCCAAAAAGCCATCTTTTCACCATACCCAACTTTGACAAGATCGTTCACGCTGCGCTTTATTTCCCGTTGGCTTTCATGCTGGGCGCAGAATTCGACCTTTCGCGTAAAAACTGGCTAAAGCTGGCCGGTCCGGCATTGACCATGCTTATTGTCGCGATCTATGGTGGTGTGATTGAAATCCTCCAGGAGAAGCTCTTCATCAACCGGTCGGCTGACCTGGAAGATGTATTGTTCGACCTGATCGGGGGTCTGGCGGGATTGGCTATTTTTTACCTGTTCTTCCGTCCTTTCTTTCGCAGGATTGCTGTTAACAGAAAGAAACCGGATACCAAACGGCCCTGATTTTACTTGAACTCCTTTTTCTTCCACATCTGGTGAAAGGATTCCCTGGCAAAAACAAGCGGCTCCCTTCTGGGTCCCCATACTCTCATACCCACGGTGCTCATAGCCCTGTTTTTCCATCTTGAGCTTAACTTCTCAATGTTTTTCCTCTTGAGCATCATCTTCCGGTAATTCCTGAAAAAAAACCGCTCCACCCCCATACTGTCGGATGAACCGACTATTTTATTCCTGTTTTCAAGCAGCAGGTTGTGCAAGGGTATCTTGACCGGACAAATGCCCGTGCATTTTCCGCAAAGGCTGGACGCGAAATTCAGAAACCCTGCATCCCTTGATTCATCAAGGTACATTGAGATCACGGATCCGATTGGACCGGTATAGGTTGTTTTATAAGTGTGCCCTCCAATATTCTTGTAGACCGGGCATTCATTCAGACAGGCTCCGCATCGCAGGCATTTGAGGGCTACTCTCATGACCGGTTCCGCGAACAGCCGGCTTCTTCCCCCATCATATAAAATAATGGCCATCCTCTCCGGACCATCCGATTCCATGGTTTTCCTTGGACCGGATAACAGTGTATTGTACGCGGTCATTTTCTGCCCCGTCCCATGAACGGCCAGCAGGGGCCAGAAAAGTCCAAGATCTTCCAAGTCCGGAATGATCTTCTCGATTCCGGCTATTATGACCAGTGTTTTTGGCCAAGAGAAAGTCATCATCCCGTTTCCTTCGTTCTCGGTCAAGGCTACCGAGCCGGTTTCCGGAACCAGGAAATTGGCTCCCGTTATCCCCATCCCGGCTGTCATGAACTTTTCCCTCAGGTAATTACGTACAAAAGCCGTTAGCTCTTCCGGTTTCGCATCAGGCTCCGTACCGAATTTTTCATGAAACAGTTCCGCCACGCTCTCCCTGGATTTATGCATGGCCGGAGTCAGAATGTGATAGGGTTTCTCTCCGGCCACCTGGACTATGAATTCACCCAGATCGGTTTCAAATGACTCAATATGGTTCGTTTCAAAAAAATAATTCAGCTCCAGTTCCTCAGACAGCATCGACTTCATCTTGACCACCATCTGAATGTTTTCAGAAGTGATGATCCCGCCCAGTATTCTCAACGCATCTTCCCGGGCGGAGGCCCAATAGACTTCGCAGCCGTTTCCCCGTGCATTTTTTTCAAACCGCATCAACAGGGCTTCAAACTCCTGAAGGCAATAGTCCTTAATGGCTGACGCCTGACTACGGGCATTTTCCACATCCTTGTAAAATCCCATACCGGCAGTCAATGCTTTGTCATATTGACCGATATTATGCCTGATAATCTTCCGGTGCTCCCGGTCAAACGCAATCTTTTCAGATTGGTTTTTGAACTCTCTTTCTCTTCTTTCCATCGATCATCAATGCATAACGGGAATTTTTCCGATCCTTCTCTGGTGCCTGCCGGCTTCAAAATCTGTTTCAAGAAACGTCTTAACTATCTGGATGGCTTCTGAGGGGACCATGTACCGGGCAGGAAGCGAACATATATTGGCATCGTTATGCCTCCTGGCGAGTGAAGAAATCTCACCGTTCCAGCAAATAGCTCCCCTGATGGAAGGATATTTATTGACCACCATGCTGATCCCGTTTCCGGTACCGCATAAACTGATCCCAACATGGCATTGCCCACCCGAAACAGCCCTGGCCAGCGGGTGAGCATAATCAGGATAATCGCATGGTTCAACTGAAGGACATCCAAAATCCCGTATCTCATAACCTTCATCCCTGAGCCAATTGATCAGCACTTCTTTCAATTTATATCCCGCATGATCCGATGCCAGACCTACATGAACAAACCTTTTGTTTTCCACAAACGGCCTCCTTTAATTAACAGAACTTAAAACAGACTCAGAATCAATGCGAATGTAATAAAATAAGCGCTACGATGGAACGCCGGAATCTGGATAATAGTATATAATTGATTGTTGATCAATTACTAAGAAGATTTTTCATTTATTAACACCCGGGTTTGACAAGAGTCCATTTTTTTTGTCATTTGTCACTTGGTTTTTTCATTTTTCCTTCTCTATATTTTTTGTTGCATAAAATGCAAGAAAAAAATTTTACCAGATAGAAAAACCTCTTTACAGGGT
>CAZJNQ010000043.1:0-24473 GCA_964547475.1 uncultured Porphyromonadaceae bacterium | reverse complement strand
CGAGTCACGAATCACGAATCACGAGTCACGAGTCACGAGTCACGAGTCACGAGTCCCTGCAAACACAAACAGCGCATAGAACACCGCAAAAAACGCCACACCGGCCTGGGTTTCGAGTGTGTCTTCGTTCAGGAATGAAAGAAAGGCTGCGATAAAGAACATCAGGATAAAATAGGAGTTTGTCCTCCGTTCCATGAAAGGTGGCAGGATCAGGGCGCAGAGGATCAGGATGAGTCCGGTGAGGCCGAAAGCGATGGAGAAAGAAAGGAACTGGTTGTGGGCTCTCAGCCGCCAGGCCGGGTCGAGGGGGGATTTCAATTCCTCGTATTTCAGCTCAAAGGCCTTTTGCGTGTCGCCCGTCCCGACTCCGGCCAACGGGTGGTCCCTGAATATCGACCAGCCTGCCTTCAGGTATTCCAGCCGCTGGGTCACCGAATGACCGCTCGGATTAGCCCCGTGGCGATACTGGTCAAGTTCCCAGATAATCTCATAGATCCTGACCCTGAGACGTTTTGGATGACGGTATTGACAACTGGCAAAACCCTTTTCAATCAGGCTGATATCCTGTGCCGTCAACTGTGAAACCCCATTGGCGTCCTTTCTCAACCCCAGTGAGGTCAGGTACCGGATCAGGGTATGCTTGACCTCCTGGTTCCTGGAATCGAGCCCGTCATAATTCAACGGACTGATGCGGTTCCATGCCTCCCTCATCTCGGTTTCGCACTGGTAGAACCCCACCCTCCAGCCGTTCTCGGTCATCGGGTTGGAAAGATCATGCCAGTAAGGATTTCCTTTTGCGGTCGACGGATCCAGGTTTTCCAGGTCATCCTTTGCGGTATAGAAGAGATTATACTGCCGCGAAAGGTAAAAAGCCGCCATAACGGGAAGAGTGGCGACACCCACGATAACAAACCAGCGAACCAGTAGGTCTTTCTGCCTGAACGCCCAGCGGACGGCGAGAAACATACCGCCAAGGAAGAGGACAACCAGGCCGGTGAGGGACTTGAAGAGGAGAAGGAAGACAACCAGGAACAAGGAGAAAGGAGAAAGGAGAAAGGAGAAGGTTTTGTTATCGTTAGGGGGGTTGACGATATAATAGCCAAGTATGAAGATGGCCAGGTCGATCATCAGTGCGAAGCGGATATGGGAAATGAACAGGCTGGTTTCCCGGTCTGTGCTGTATTCCGAAGGGCCGAATCCCAGCATGATGCTCAGGCTGACGAGGGTTCCGATGAAGACCGCGAGCACAAAACCCAGCAGGAGAAAGTGCAGTTCCCTGGATTTGAGTCCCTCGATGGTGCCCAGGACAACGGGCAGGATCAATAACGGCAACTTGAGTTTCAGATCATGAAACCCGAATGAAAGATCATCCGTCCAGGTCATTCCGGCCAGGTGAACCGCAAAGAGCAACAGGAAGATCCAGATTGCGGGACGGCTTCGCAGGCGTCCCCATTTGGTCCGGAAATCACCCTCCAGAATCCACACCGCTGCCAGGGCGATCATGGAAGCGCTGGCCAGGTATTTTGACAAAGGAAGGCTGCCGAGCAGGATCAGCAGGATCAACAGGTAAGCGTTCCTGAATGTCAGGTTTTTCCGGATGAGATCCTGGTTCATCATATCATATGCTGGCCAAATTTAGGTTTTCCACAGGCAGGTTCTCATAAGTTGTCCGGATTTGATCCCGAAATCGCAGTGAAATCCGGTTAATTTGTATAATAAACGATGTATGCGGTCGGAATATTGGCTACAGGCCGGGAATGGTCCGACACCCTTGCCGGGCTTGCCGAAGCCAGCGGTTCCCGGGTAGCGGGCTGGATCAATCCGTTGGCGGTCACCCCGGACGATACGTGCCGGCTGATCGACCGTTCCGATCTTGTCTGGATCCCTGAAAAGCTGAATGCCGGGATGGATGAAGCCATCACCGTGATCCGTCGCTCCCGCCACCTGTCGCTGGGTTTCCCGGTTTCGGATTTTACCGACCAGGCTGAATGCCTGGTCAAACTGGCCCACGAAGCCCATGTTCAGGTTCAGGTCGGACACGCGGAACGACACCGGCCGGTTTTCCGGAGCACCCTCGACTGGGTCAGCCATCCGCAGCACATCCGGGTCAAGCACCACCTGCCCGGTTTTCGGGAAAAAGAAGACAGCTATCTTATTTTCAACGAGATATTGGCCGATCTCGACCTGGTGCTGGGGCTTGCGGGAAGCCTGGTAAGGAAAGTCAGGACCCATGCCTCCTTCCTGGAATCAGGCCGTTTGTTCCAGATTGACACCCGGACGGAGTTTCATAACGGTTCCATGATCAGCCTGGCCATCCGTCAGGGAATCCCGGAGCCTCTGCGTGAAATCGAGATTATCCAGGAATCGGGCGTTATCAAGATTGACCTTTCGGGGGGCACGAGCCAGCTCAGCACCCTCTCGGAAGGTGCATGGATACGGCACCGGATATGGCCCCAGAATCCCGATATCCCGGGCAATCCGGCGGATGAAAACGGCAGGAACGAAGAGACCGCACGGCAGTGCATCAGTTTTATCCGTACGCTTGAGAAAAACCAGCCACCGCTTTCCAGCCTGGAGGAAGGTTATTCAGCCCTTGAGATCACCCGCCAGATAGCCGTTTCCGTCGGCCGCTTCTAATAACACGGGATGTTGTCGCTCCTATTGTCAAATACCGAGTTTTCAATAAAATAGTGGTTGATAAACTTGGTGAGAAAAAAAATAATTGTATTTTTGCACTCCCGTTCGTTCGGGGCGCGTAGCGCCGGATGAAGGATCAGTATAATTAAAATAAACAGGCGGATTACTGTGAATACGTTAAGCTATAAGACCCTTTCTGCCAACAAGGCAACGGTCGTAAAGGAATGGGTGGTGATCGATGCAACCAATGCCGTGCTGGGGCGTTTATCCACCCAGGTAGCAAACATTCTCCGGGGCAAGCACAAGCCCAGTTTTACCCCCCACGTGGATTGCGGGGACCATGTCATCGTGATCAACGCCGAAAAAGTCCGCCTGACGGGCAACAAAATGAATGACAGGATCCATTTCAGCTACACCGGTTATCCCGGAGGCCAGAAAGAAACCACTCCCGCCGCTATGAAAGCCAAGAATCCGGCTTTGCTGGTTGAACATGCTGTCCGCGGGATGCTTCCAAAAAACCGGCTGGGAAATGAACTTTTCAGGAACCTTCATGTGTATGCCGGAAGCAAGCATCCCCATGAGGCACAGAAACCGAAAACAGTAGAAATAAAATAACAGGATACAGTATTCATGGAAATGATCAACGCTATCGGAAGAAGGAAATCGGCTATTGCCCGCGTGATAGTAAACGAAGGCAAAGGGCAGATCACCATCAATCAAAGGGATCTGGCAGACTATTTCCCCGTCAACCAGCTTCGGTTTATCGTTACCCAGCCGCTGACCATCCTCGAAGTAGCCGGAAAATATGATATCCGGGCTCATCTCGACGGCGGTGGGATCAAGGGACAGGCCGAAGCCCTTCGCCTGGCTATCGCCCGCGCCCTGGTCCAGATCGATCCTGAATGCAAAAAGACCCTGCGCGCCGGTGGATTTCTCACCCGTGACCCGAGAGTGGTTGAACGGAAGAAACCCGGCCAGCCGGGAGCCCGCAGGCGTTTCCAATTCTCCAAACGCTAGGACTCCCTCTGTCAGAGTTTAGTTTAGTATCTAAACCTGAAGGACTTCCGTTAGCGTAAGCACGCGGAACTACCGGCAGGTTGCCGAAACAGAATGTAAACTAAGAACATAACAAATGCCCAGAACAAATTTTCAGGAATTACTCGATGCCGGTGTCCATTTCGGCCATCTGAGACGCAAATGGAATCCCAACATGGCGCCGTACATCTTCATGGAGAAGAACGGCATTCACATCATTGACCTTCACAAGACAGCCCAGAAGATTGACGAAGCTGCCGAGGCGATGAAGCGGATCTCCAAATCGGGACGCAAGATCCTTTTTGTAGCCACAAAAAAACAGGCAAAGGAAATCGTTGCCGAAAGGGTTGCCAAAACCGGCATGCCTTACGTCACGGAACGCTGGTCGGGCGGCATGCTCACCAATTTCCCGACCGTCAGGAAAGCTGTCAAGAAGATGATCTCGATCGATAAAATGTCGACCGATGGCACCTTTGACCACCTTTCCAAGCGTGAACGCCTTCAGGTTTCGCGCCAGCGCGCCAAGCTTGAAAAACTGCTGGGAAGCATCAAGGACCTCACCCGCCTGCCGGCCGCCCTGTTTGTGGTTGACGTGACCAAAGAGCACATTGCCGTCAACGAGGCCCGTAAACTCAATATCCCGGTTTTCGGGATGGTGGATACCAATTCCGATCCTGAAAAAATCGATTTTACCATTCCCGCCAACGACGATGCCTCCAAATCCATTTTCCTGATCACGGACATCATATGCCAGGCTATTGAAGAAGGTCTTAACGAACGCAAAGCCGAGAAGGACAAGGAAGCCACCGTTAAACCGAAGAAAACCGAACCGGAGGAGGAAGAAAAAGAGGAATCCGTTCCGGTCAGGAAAACCGCCCGCAGACGGATCGCCAAACCTCAGGCGGAAGAGAGTGCCGAGGCAGAATCAGAAAACCAATTAACATAAAAGACATGGCTGACATTAAAGCTGCTGACGTAGCCAAACTGCGTCAAATGACCGGTGCGGGCATGATGGACTGCAAACAGGCCCTGACCGAGACCAATGGTGATTTTGATCTGGCTATTGATATCCTCCGGAAAAAAGGACAGAAAATTGCCTCCAAACGTGCAGGCCGCGTAGCCGCTGAAGGTGCCGTAATCGCCAAAACCAATGGTGACAACACTTTCGGTGTTCTGATCGTACTCAACTGCGAAACGGATTTTGTGGCCAAAAACGAGGATTTCGTTAAAAAGGCCCACGCCATCGCTGACGCAGCCCTGGCATCCAGGCCTGCAAGCCTCGACGCCCTCAAGCAGTTGGTTATCGGAGGCCACACGATTGACAGCGAAGTCACCAACCTGACAGGGGTTACCGGCGAGAAAGTCGAATTGTCATTTTTCCGGTCACTCGAGTCTCCCATGGTCATTCCGTACATCCATCCCGGCAACCGCCTGGCTACCCTGGTGAGCCTGAATAAACGGGTTGCCGATATACAGGTTGCCAAGGACGTGGCCATGCAGGTTGCCGCAATGGCTCCTGTAGCCGTTACCAAGGACTGCGTGCCCCAGAACATTATCGACAAGGAACTTGAGATCGGCAGGGCCCAGGCACTTCAAGAAGGCAAGCCGGAAGCCATTGTTGACAAGATAGCACAGGGCAAGCTGGCCAAGTATTTCAAGGAAAGCACCCTGTTAAGCCAGGATTTCATCAAGGATCACAAGATCACGGTGGCCGACTACCTGGCCCATAACGACAAGGAGCTGACCGTGCTTGACTTTGTAAGGTTCACCCTAAACGACTGACAAGGAACCCCGGATACAGTTCCGGCAGACTATAATATCCCGGCTCTCGCCGGGATTTTTTTTATCTTTCGGAAACATTATGCTTCAGCCATGTTAAAGTACAAGAGAATCCTGCTCAAACTTTCGGGAGAGTCCCTCCTGGGGCAGGCATCGCACGGCATAGACGCCACCCGGCTTGAAAGTTTTGCCGCTCAGATAGCCCGAATACGGAAAATGGGAGCCGAAATCGGCCTGGTGATCGGTGGCGGCAACATCTTCCGGGGTCTCGCCGGATCCAGGATCGGCTACGACCGTGTCAAGGGCGATTACATGGGTATGCTGGCAACGGTCATCAACGGACTGGCCCTTCAATCAGCATTACTCAACCTGAAAACTCCTTCCCGTCTCTTTACTTCGATCCGCATGGAACCTGTTGCAGAATACTGGAATCGCGACAAAGCTACCCGCGCGCTGGCAGCGGGAGAGATATGCATCTATTCAGGCGGAACCGGGAATCCCTTCTTTACCACCGATACCACGGCGGCGCTTCGCGGAGCGGAGACCGGCTGTGAAATACTCCTGAAAGGCACGCGGGTGGATGGGGTCTATTCGGCTGATCCCGAGAAAGATCCAACAGCCACTCGTTATGATTCCCTGACTTTTGATGAAGCCATTGATAAGAACCTGAAGATCATGGACCAGACTGCCTTCGCCCTTTGCAAGGAAAACAACCTGCCGGTCCTCGTCTTTGACATGAATACGCCGGGCAATCTGGAACGGCTGCTATCAGGAGAAAATATCGGAACCGTGATCCGGAATTGATTCTTAAAACCTATTTTTACTCACCAAAAAGTTAACGAATTCGGCTTATGGACGATGAAGTGGACCTGATCCTTATGGACAGCGAGGACAAAATGCAGCGGACGCTGAAATTCCTGGAGAACGAGCTTTCAAAAATCCGTGCCGGAAGGGCCAATGTGCACATGCTCGACGGAATCATGGTAAACTATTATGGCACACCAGCTCCGCTCAACCAGATTTCCAACATCACCACCCCCGATTCCCGCACCCTGACTATCCAGCCATGGGAAAAAAACATGATTGATCCCATCGAAAAAGCCATTCTCGCCGCCAATCTCGGATTGACCCCCATGAACAACGGAGAGATCATCCGGATCAATATCCCGATGCTCACCGAAGAGCGGCGTCGAGAACTGGTCAAGCGGGTCAGGACCGAAGGAGAGAACAGCCGGGTGGGTATACGCAATGCGCGCCGCGAAAGCAACGATCAGCTCAAGAAACTGGTCAAGGACGGATTGTCGGAAGATCTTGAAAAGGATGCCGAGCACCAGGTTCAGGAGATGACCGACAAGTATATCCGGCTGGTTGATGAACGCCTGGCCGCGAAGGAGAAAGACATAATGACGATCTGACGGCTTGTGCGGTAAATCGCGTGTATGGACGAGAAAAAGTTTCCCCTGCTGAGTGCCATTAACAGCCCGGCCGACCTCAAAAAACTGAAAGAGGCCGACCTGGTGCAGGTTTGCTCCGAACTCAGGGAATTCATCATTGACGAGGTCTCCTGCAATCCGGGCCATTTCGGTGCCAGCCTGGGGGTCGTCGACCTGACAGTTGCCCTCCACTACACTTACAACGCTCCTTATGACCAGATCATCTGGGATGTAGGCCATCAGGCCTATGGTCATAAAATCCTGACCGGGCGCAGGGACGTGTTTGATACCAACCGGAAACTGAATGGAATCAGCGGCTTTCCGAAAATGTCGGAAAGCGAATATGATTCATTCGGGACCGGCCATGCCTCAACCTCCATTTCAGCGGCTCTCGGGATGGCTGTCGCGGCTGACCGGAAAGGCGAAACCGACAGACGAACCGTTGCCATCATCGGTGATGGTGCCCTGACGGGAGGAATGGCTTTCGAAGGCCTGAACAATGCCGGGATAGAAAGGTCAAACCTGCTGGTAATCCTGAATGACAACAATATGGCTATCGATCCTAACCGCGGGGCCATAAAGGATTACCTCATGGATATCACCACCTCGCGCTACTGGAACCGGTTCAAGGATGATTCCTGGAAAATGCTCGGCAAGCTCAGTAAGATCGGACCCGATGCCCGTCGGATGGCTCAGACCCTCCAAAACGCCATTAAACACATGATCCTCAAGCAGAGCAACCTGTTCGAGGCTCTTAATTTCAGATATTTCGGACCGGTCGACGGGCATGATGTCATTCGCCTCGTGAAGATCCTGAAAGACATGCAAAATATCAACGGTCCTAAAATCCTGCATGTCCTCACCCGGAAAGGGAAAGGATTTGAACAGGCGGAACTCCACCAGACCGCCTTTCACGCTCCCGGCAAATTCGACCGCATCACCGGGGAAATACTCGAGGAACAGGAAGACGGGTTTCCCCCGAAATATCAGGACGTATTCGGGATCACGCTTCTCGAACTGGCAGAACAGAACGAAAAAATCGTCGGGATTACCCCGGCGATGCCAACCGGTTCTTCCCTGAATATCATGATGGAAAAGATGCCCGACCGCACTTTTGATGTGGGCATAGCGGAACAGCATGCCGTTACTTTTTCGGCCGGGCTTGCCTCGCAGGGTTTGATCCCTTTCTGCAATATTTACTCTTCATTCATGCAGCGGGCCTACGACCAGGTCATACATGACGTGGCGCTTCAAAAGCTGCATGTTGTGTTCTGCCTCGACCGTGGAGGATTGGTCGGGACCGATGGACCCACTCATCACGGTTCCTTCGACCTCTCCTACATGCGCCTGGTACCCGATCTGATCGTCTCGGCCCCGATGAACGAGGAAGAGCTGAGAAACCTGATGTATACGGCGCAGCTTAAAAATCACGGGGCTTTCGTGATCCGGTACCCCCGCGGACCGGGAGTGATGCCCGACTGGCGCCGCCCGTTCAGGGAATTGGAGATCGGCAAGGGCCGCCTGGTCACTGAAGGGAAGGATCTTGCCATCCTGAGCATCGGCCATCCGGGAAATTTTGTGGCCAAAGCCATCAGGACCGTTCAAAATGAAGGATTGCATCCGGCCCATTATGACATGCGCTTTGTCAAACCCCTGGACGAAGAGCTTCTCCATCGGATTTTCAAGCAGTTTGCCAGGATCCTGACGGTTGAGGATAACACGGTGGTGGGCGGTTTCGGCAGCGCTGTCGCCGAATTCATGACGCTCAACCATTATGACGCTGAACTGCAGATGCTTGGTATCCCCGACCGCTTCATCGAACAAGGCACACAAAGGCAGCTTTACAAGATGTGCGGCTTTGATCCTGACAGTATTGCCGCAGCGATCAGGGAAATGGCGGGCGGAAGCTAAAAATCAACTTCCCGGATCGTGTTTGCCGAAAACCTAGTATCTTTATATTAAACTTAACCTACTCCGACATGTCCACACTCATTCAAGCTGTTATAGTGGATGATGAAGATAACAGCCTCGAAGCGCTGACCATCCTTCTCCAGAAATACTGCCCTGACGTGCAGGTCATCGGTACGGCTCAGACCGTGGCAGATGCCGTCGAACTGATTGACAACCTGAAACCGGAACTGGTGTTCCTCGACATCGCGCTGCCTGACGGCCAGGGTTTTGAAATCCTGGAAGAGGTGGGATTCACGGCTTTCGAGGTGGTTTTCACCACAGCCTACGATCAATATGCCCTGAAAGCCTTCGATTTCTCAGCCCTCGACTATCTCCTCAAGCCCATCAGCGCCGAGAAGCTCCAACAGGCCGTGGAACGGTTCGAGAAGATCCGCAAGGAAGAAAATTACGGCGAGAGGGTATCTGTGCTGAAGGAGAGCCTGAACAACCGGAATGAGCGGATCATTCTCTCCTCAATGGACGGTTTTGATGTGTACAAAATTGCCGACATCGTCCGTTGCGAAGCCAACGGAAGCTATACCACGTTCTATATTAAGTCGGGCCACCGTGTCATTACTTCCAAGACTCTCAATAACTTTGAGCGCCTCCTGGCTGACCTGTCGTTTGTGCGGGTTCATAGCAAACACCTGATAAATCTCGATTATGTAAAGAAATATATCTCCGGCCGCGGAGGGTATATCGTCTTCGAAGACGGATCCCAGGTTGATGTCAGCGAACGGAAGAAGAAAGAATTCATCCTGCGTATGAAATCGCATGCCAGGACCACGTAAGCCCACACACTTACAAAGAAAAATACCCGTTTACCAAAATATTTTGGTACATTAGGGGAATCTACCGACTCACCCTTTGTTTTTCGTAAAATAAAGCGGTACTTGCATCCCGGGTGTCCCCGTATTGCAGTAACAATTTATAAAATGGAGGTTTTATGAAAAAATTTACTCTGTTATTCCTTTCTCTCCTGTTTCCTTTATTGGCTGCCGCCCAGTTTACCAGACCTCAGGCAGGTCTGGTTGACAAGGACGATGTTGTCAAGACAACCCGGGCAAGCCTGTTAAAGGGTGATGGAGATGTCTTCTGGTCCACCACATTCGACTTCAAGGATGAAACATCTGAACTCGGTTTTAGATGGCCGGAGGGTTGGACCAACCGCGACAACACGGACCGGGGGGATGTCTGGGTCTGGGGCGATGACAGCATTAAAGGCCAATTTACCAGGCTGCCCGGGTTGACTTCACATACTCCCGGTGACGGGTGGCTCATGTTCACTGCCGATTTATATAATTACAAGGATAACGTTGGCACCAGCAACACCCATGATGCCTGGTTTCAACTTCCCGCGATAGACTGCTCATCCAAAAGTTCCGTCATCGTGAAGTTCTACCAGAATTTCAGAACCTGCTGCGGGAGTCCCAACGTTAATCTTTATGTTACCAACGACGGTGGGGTGCACTATGCTGTCTACGATTGCGCCTTTGGCACGCAGACCAATGATTTTTGCCTACGAAATGAAGCCGAGATCAACATCTCCGAAGTTGCCGCCGGGTTGCCCAACGTAGAACTTCGCTTTTGGTTTCAGGAAAACACCCACTATTTCTGGGCTCTGGATGACCTGAGCCTGAGCGAAGGTTTCCACAACGAACTGGTGCTTGAAGATGACCGGGCTTACATGATCAACGGCATCGAAAACGATGAAGAAGGATTCATGCCTTACCTGCCGTGGAAACAGTTCAATTCTCCGGGATTTGGCGCACACACTTTCTGGGCCGCTTTTTACAATAACGGACTGGATGACCAGGAAGGCGTAGCCCTTAACGTGGACGTCACCAAGAACGGAGAAGCGGCTTTTACGGCCGTTTCCGGAACTTCCGACATCTGGACCCTGGAACGCGATACGCTGAATTTCACAGGATCACCGTTCCGGCCTGATGGTTACGGGGATTACCATTTTACTTATACGGCCGTTTCGGACAACGAGGAACAGGTCCCGGGTAATAACACGGCCAATTATTACCTGACGGTCAGCGACAGTATCTACTCCCGTTGCGATGATGTAAAGGAAGATAACCAAAGTACGGCCGGATGGGCTGGCGGCGGAAACAGCGATGGCGACTATCTGGGTGTGCTTTATACCCTGGTCCAACCCATGGAAGTCAATTCGCTGTCCGTGCTGATCACCCACCGCACCGATAATCCGGGTGCAGGCACAAGGGTCGGTATGGAGTGCCAGTACTGGATTTTCAAGGATATGGGCGAAGATGGCTTTGCCCCGATCATATCATCCTCCCCTTTGACCATTGAGGAACAACATTTCGAGGAGTGGGTAACCCTTCCGCTCGAAAAGGACGGCGAATCCGAATTCCTGACGCCCGGCAATTATATCGCAGCAATCCAGACCTGGCATGGAGGCGGTGCAAATGCCGATAACAGCGTGTTCCGCTTTTCCATTGGTTATGATATGACTTATTATACAGCGAGCAAGTCCCTGATGCTTTGGGCGGAATCAGATACCTGGGGTAATCCGGGCAGGCTGAACATGATCCGGATGAATTTCAACGAGACCGGCGGCCCGGCTGCCGGAACCGTTGTGTTCAACGCCGACATGAATGCCCAGATTGCAAAAGGATCCATGAATCCGGCCACCGACTTCGTGGACGTGACGGGTAGCTTCAATGACTGGAGCGGTTCCGCACACATGACCGATGCCGACGGTAATGGCATTTACACCCTCACCGTCACCGGCATCCCGGTCTTCCAGGAGATCGATTACAAGTACCGGATCAATGGGAGCGCAGCATTGGCCGAGTTTCCGCAGGGAAATAACCGCGAAGCCATGGTCCGTTATTATACCGTATTGAATGATGTTTACAATAACGGGATCAGTGTCCTGAGCGTTCCGGCCAACCCGCTGGCCACACAGGTCAGCGTGTTCCCGAATCCGGCATCCGGTTCCCTGAACATCAGCATCCGGAACGCCCAACCTGCTGACACCCGGGTGGCTGTCACCAGCCTGCAGGGCCAAGTTGTTTACCGGGCAATCCTGAAATCCACCCTGGAACAGGATATCCCGCTTGACCTGAGCGGCTTTGCCAAAGGCCTGTACATCCTGAAGGTCAATGACACAGTCACTAAAATCGTGGTTGAATAAACCCTGATTGCCTGTAAGGGAAAAGCCCGCCCGCCCGGCGGGCTTTTCGCGTTTATTGAGCCAAAGGATGCACCTGTTTCTTAAAAAGTAGCGGCTGTTAACATATTTTCAACGAAAAAGAAGTATTTTTTCATTCTGAAAACTTACCGTTCGATTTACCTAATTATCATTCGACCATGAAAAGAATTACTCTCTTCCTGTTACTCTTGTCCTTTCCACTGATGATCTTTGCTCAAAAGCTTGACTATCAGGCAATAGCTTATGACAAGCAGGCGCCGGTCAACGGAGAGCGGTTAAACAACCTGAAGGGTGACGGAGATGTCTTCTGGTCAACCACCTTTGACATGGCCGATCCTTCCAATCCTCTCGGATGGTCCTGGCCTGAAGGCTGGACCAACTTTGACAACACCGACCGGGGTGATGTATGGATCTGGTCAAAAGACAGCATCAAGGGGTATTACACCAAACTTCCGGGGATTGACTCCAATACGCCCGAGGACGGCTGGATGATCCTTCCCTCGGATGCATACAATTACAGGGATAACGTGCAGACGTTCAACAACGTGGATGCCTGGTTCCAGATCGCTCCGATTGACTGCTCGGCCGTTTCCTCCGTTGTCATCCGGTTTTATCAGCAATTCCGGACCTGCTGCGACAATGCTTATGTCCTTTCGCTGATGGTATCCAACGACGGGGGAGTCCATTGGGCTACTTATGATTGCCGCTTTGGTACGCGGGTTAATGACTGGGCCCTGCGCAACGACGTGGAGATCAACATCTCAGACGTGGCAGCGGGAATGAACCAGGTGCTGATCCGTTTCTATTACAGCACGGCACGCAACTATTTCTGGGCCATAGACGACCTTCGCCTGACCGAAGCTTACCATAACGAGCTGGTCCTCGAAGGCAACTGGGCTTACATGTTCAATGGCGACCCGGAAAATGAAGAGGGCTTCCTGCCTTACCTGCCCTATAAATTCATCCAGGGGACCCAATTCGGGCAGCACACCTTCAAGGCTGCTTTCCTTAACCAGGGCATGGATGACCAGGAAGGGGTTGCCCTGCAGGTCGTTGTGGACAAGAACGGCACCAACGTGTTCACGGCCACATCCGCCCCCACCGACATCTGGACTTTGGAAAGGGATACGCTGGAACTGACCAACCAGCCATTCCAACCTGCAGATTACGGTGATTATTACATGACCTACAACGCCATATCCGACAACGAAGAGCAGGTCCCGTCAAACAACTCCCGGACCTATTACCTGACGGTCAACGACAGCATCTACTCCCGTTGCGACGACGTCAATGAGGACAACCAGAGTACCGCCGGATGGGCCGCAGGAGGTAACAGCGACGGGGACATGCTGGGTGTCATCTATGAGGTCACCCAGCCCGTCGAGGTGAACAGCATCTCCACTCTCATAACCCAGCGCCTCGACCGTCCCGGTGCCGGCACGCGGGTAGGCTTTGAATGCCAGTACTGGATCTATAAAAATGTGGTCGATGAAGGGTGGGTGCCGGTCATCTCTTCCGGGGTCCATGTCATCGTGCAGGAAGACCTGGACGAATGGCTGACCATGAGCCTGGAGAAAGACGGGGAATCTGAATTCCTTGAACCGGGCGAATACATCGCAGCCATCCAGACCTGGCATTGGGGCGGCCTGCATCCCAACAACGGGGTTTACCGGTTCTCTATAGGATATGATAAAACGTATTATTGTCCCGATGTCAAGCCTCAGCAATGCTGGATTGAATCGGGCGAATGGGGCACCTGCGGCGGCAAACTGAACATGATCCGGATGAACTTCAAGGAGCAGGCCGGCGGCCCGGCATCCGCCACCGTCGTATTCAACGTCAACATGAACAAGCAGATCCAGAAAGGATCCATGAATCCTGCCACGGATTTTGTCGATGTCACGGGATCCTTCAACAACTGGACCGGCTCAGACCACCTGACCGATGCGGATGGTGACGGGATCTATACGATCACATTGTCAGGAATGCCATCGTTCCGGGAGATCGCCTACAAGTACCGGATCAACGGCAGTGCTGCGCTGGAAGAGTTTCCAAACGGTGGACCCAACCGCGAAGCCATGGTCCGTTACTATACCATTGTCAACGATGTCTATAATAACGGGAAAAGCGTCCTGAACGTTCCGGATACCGACCTCCGGTCCTACCTGTCCGTTTTCCCGAACCCGGCACAAGGATCCGTTTCCGTGGTCATTGCCAATGCTGAGGCCACCAACATGCTGATAACCCTCACTTCCCTCGACGGACGGGTCGTTTACCGGGATGAGATCAAATCCGTGCTGAACGATACTAAAAACATCGACCTGTCGGGTTTCGCCAAAGGCCTGTACCTTCTCAAAGTCAATGAATCAGTAACCCGGTTGGTCGTGGAATGAAACATTAATCCATCTAACAAATCATATTAACTCCTTGCTTATGAAAAACGTAATACTCGTGTCCATACTGCTGACTATCTTCAGCCTGTCGTATGGCCAAAAAATCAAGCCGGCTGGCACTCCCCAGCCCTATTCCAACGAGCAGACCAGGATGGTTCTGCCGGCCGATTCCAAGCTGAAAGCCGAGGGAGAGGTGTTTTTCAGCGAAACATTTGATTTTGCCGATCCTGGTGCCGAACAAGGCTGGACCCTGCCGGCAGGCTGGCAAATTGTAGACGAAAACGACCTGGGACATTTCTGGACCTGGAGGGCGGGAACAGACAGCATTAAAGGACGTTACACGTTCGAACCGGGGCACCGCTATTCCCTGTCTCCCGAAGATGGGTACTTCGTCCTCCCGATGGACGAATATAATTTTGTGGACAGGATATACACTTCAAACGGAGGCTATGCCTGGTTCCAGTTGCCGCCCTTCGACTGCTCCACCCGGAGTTCCATTATCATGAAGCTTTCGCAATATTTCAGGGCCTGCTGCGGAGCACCGGATGTCAAACTTTTAGTCAGTAACGATTTGGGGGTACACTGGGCTTCGTATGATATGCGGTTTAAAACCCCGACCAACAGTTTCTGCAACACGCCCCACCCGGAAGTCAACATTTCAGAGGTGGCCGGCGGAATGCCTGTCGTATGGATCCGTTTCGTCTGGAACACCAACTCCCACTATTTCTGGTGCATTGATGACCTGGTTTTAATGGAAGGCTACCGGAACGAACTGCAACTCGAAGACTGCTGGTTATATAACATCGACCTTTCAGCGGAAAATTCGGATGAGGGATTTACTTACATGGTGCCCAATTCCCTGACCGGTGTCAATAATTTCGGCGGGTACACGTTCAGGGGAGCCTTACTGGTTGCCGGGTTTGACGACCAGGAAGAGTGTGCCCTGAATGCCAAGGTTTACAAGAACGGGGTCCTGACGTATAACCAGACTTCGGATGAGGTCGTGGATATCTGGACGCTTCAGCGTGATACCATTGCTGTCACCACACCATTCGTTCCGGATGGATACGGAAACTATACCATAGTTCTTACTGCAGAGCAGAAACAGGAAGATGGCGTTCCCGAAAACAACACCTATACCGATACCTATTACATCACTGACAGTATCTATTCGCTGTCCGACTGGGAGCTGGAAACTTATTCCAGCACGGCCAGCTGGGGTAACAATGACGGCGACTACCTGGGTTGCGTGTACGATATCAGCAAGGCCAGCGAAGTGAATTCGATGTCGGTCCTGTTGATGCAACGAAAAGAGAATCCCCAGGCCAGCACCCAGATCGGTTATGGTTTCCAGTATTTCATTTTCGGGTGGAATGCGGAAGCCGGTGAATGGACCGAACGGTGTACCGCAGTTTATACGGATGTCACGGCCGAAAACCTGAATACCTGGATTACCATACCGATTGACAAGGACGGAGAATCCGAATTCCTGGAACCCGGACAGTATATTGCAGCCATCCAAGGATTCCATGGCGGCGGCGACGGTCCCGATAATAACATTTACCGGTTTACCATCGGCTCCGACCTATCCCACAAATACAACAGCAACAAATCCGTCTACCGGCTGATTGACGGGGATGGCAGCTGGAGCCAGAACAGCACGGACCTGTCCATGATCCGGATGAACCTGAACCAAACCGGTGCCCCGACTACCGCCGACGTTGTATTCAATGTAGATATGACTCTCCCGATCGCCAACGGGTACTTCAATGCCGGCAGTGATTTTGTGGATGTGTCGGGTACGTTCAACGGCTGGGGTTCATCGGCTCACATGACCGATGCTGACGGAGACGGGATCTACACCCTGACACTAACCGGGCAGCAGGTGTTCCAGGAGATCGAATACAAGTACCGTATCAACGGGACACTTGCCGAAGCTTTGTCAGGCGGGGTCAACCGGAAGTACCGCGTCACTTTCTACAACATGCTGGAGAACGTATTCAACAATGGCGTCAGCATGAGTGTAAACGTGAATGCGCTGACATCCTCGATCAACGTGTTCCCCAACCCCGGCAACGGGATGTTCACCCTGAATGTCACCTGCTCCTCAGGCTCTGACCTGAACATCACGGTCACTGACATTAAAGGCCAGGTGATCTATTCCAGGCGGGCCCAGGGAGTGCAGCAACTGACCGAAGAGATTGATCTCACCAGGCATGCAAAAGGCATGTATTTCCTGAAAGTCAACAACCAGGTGCTGAAGCTGGTTGTGAAATAGTGCAGCTAACTTAAAATCCCTAAAACCCCGGTTTGACAGACCGGGGTTTTTTATATCTTTGCCACGCTTTGAAGCCCAGGTGGCGGAATTGGTAGACGCGCTGGTCTCAAACACCAGTGGCAGCAATGCTGTGCCGGTTCGATCCCGGCCCTGGGTACAAACTTAAAATTGGCAACTATGGGTAAAGGCGACAAAAAAACCAGGCGCGGCAAGTTATTCATGAATTCCTATGGCGTGAGAAGACCGAAGAAAAAAGATACCGCCGCTGTAAAAACGGATTCCAAAAAGTAAGCCACACCATCCTTATGCCTAACCCCAGACTTCAGTCTGGGGGCACAAGCGTACGAAGGCACAAGGCACAAGGCACAAGGCACAAGGCGCAAGGCACAAGCGTACGAAGGCACAAGGCACAAGGTACAAGGCACAAGGCACAAGGGTACGAAGGCACAAGGCACAAGGGCATACGGATTTTGGATATCGGATATTGGATAATAGGATTTTAGAACAAAAAGATTTTATCCAACATCCAGAATCCAACATCCAGAATCCAACATCATCACTCCTCACTAATGGAAAACCAGGGCAACCAAAACCACTCCAAGCAGGAGGCGATCGATCGCCGGTACCTGCGAATGGCACGCATCTGGGCTGAAAACTCCTATTGCATACGCAGGAAAGTGGGTGCTCTGCTGGTCAAGGACCGGATGATCATATCAGACGGATACAACGGGACCCCAACGGGTTTCGAGAATATTTGCGAAGATGAGGATGGCCATTCCAAGGCCTATGTGCTTCATGCCGAGGCGAATGCCATCACCAAAGTCGCCCGGAGCAACAATAACTCCCAGGGTGCCACTCTTTATATAACCGCATCCCCCTGCCTTGAATGCGCCAAGCTGATCATACAGTCGGGCATCATCAGGGTAGTTTATGGTGAAGACTACAGGCTGGCTGATGGGATTGACCTTTTACGCCGCGCCGGCATTGAAACGATCTATCTGTCTGTTGATTAACAGATCAAACCTGCGGTATGCAAAGTAAGAATTCCCGGTTAGCCGTCTGGCTGCCTCTGATACTGGCACTTTTTCTCGTCCTGGGAATGGGCATCGGGAAAATATTCCGGGTTCACCCGGTTATCCCGCTTGATGAGCGGATACTGGATGGAAACAACAAGCTCATTTCCGTTCTCGAGTATATCGGCCAGAACTATGTCGATACGGTCAGGATCGATTCGATTAACGAAAAGGTCATCCCCGTTATCCTGGATGAACTCGATCCGCATAGCATTTATATCCCCAGTCATGACTTGAAAAGCGTAAACGAAAGCCTCCGCGGGAATTTCGATGGGATAGGCGTTCAGTTCAACATGCAAGACGATACCATCCTGGTGATACAGACGGTCAGGGGAGGTCCCTCGGCCAGGGCAGGGATCATGCCGGGTGATCGCATCATCAGCGTGGACGGAGTAATTGTTGCAGGCGTGAAAATGCCCGAGGACAGCATTGTCAGCCGTCTCCGCGGACCACAGGGATCCAAAGTCAAGGTAGGGATACTCCGGAAGCGGACCCGCCAGCGGATGGTCTATACCCTGACACGGGGCATCATCCCGGTCTCGAGTGTTGATGTAGCCTATATGATCACCAAAGATATCGGGTTCATCAAGATCAGCGGCTTTACGAAAACCACCTATGCGGAATTCCAGGAGAGCCTGTCGAAACTCAAGCGACTCGGCTGCGAGAAACTGATCCTTGACCTCCGGGGCAACTCGGGTGGGATCATGGAACCGGCCATACAGATAGCCGATGATTTTCTGAAAAAGGGAGAACTGATCGTCTATACCCAGGGACGGGCAAGGGCACGGGAGGAATACCGGGCTTCCCAGGAGGATCTCGGAGAAGACCTCGGCCTGGCCATCCTGGTCGACGAAGGCTCGGCCTCCGCTTCCGAGATAGTGGCAGGCGCCATCCAGGACAACGATCGGGGGCTGATCATCGGGCGACGCTCCTTTGGCAAGGGGCTGGTTCAGGAGCAGGCCCTTCTCTCCGACGGTTCGGCCATCAGGCTGACCACAGCCCGCTATTACACTCCCACGGGCCGGTCGATTCAGAAATCCTACCGGAAAGGAAGCAATGATTACTACCATGAGATCATGAGGCGATACGACAAAGGCGAATTCATGTCGGCAGACAGCATCCGGTTTGACGACAGCCTGAAATTCACTACCCCGAAAGGCAGGACAGTATACGGCGGAGGAGGTATCATGCCTGATTATTTCATTCCCTATGACACTGCCGGGATCACTCCTTTCTTCATGAAAATCAACCAGGCCCAGCTCATTTATAATTTTGCCCTTGCCTATTCCGACCAGCACCGCGAAGAACTGTCGGTTTACAATAAAGTGGACGAATTGTCGGATTACCTTGATTCCCAGAATGTGATGGAAAATTTCCGTGCTCACATGCAGGCCAATGGTTTTATCCCGTCGGCAACCGAATGGAAAGAGTCCCGCCTGATCATCAAAACCCAGCTTAAAGCCTATATTGCCAGGAATTTCCTCGATAACGAAGGCTTTTACCCGATCATACAGGCAATTGACAACACTTTGACCCAGGCGGTGAAACTGATGAGATGATGCGGAGGCTTTTGATTTACGCCGACTGCTGCCTGACTGGGCTGCCGCTTCTTGCCTGAAAAACCGTCACCCTCGGGATTGCCAGCTTATATTTTCCTGAGAAAATCCAGAATGCCGCGGAAAGCACGCGCTTTCTCCTCAAAAAAGCCCATGTGGCCCGTGTGTTCGAGGATCAGCCGCTGGGAACCGGCAGGCAATTCGGTATTCATCGAAACCTCTTCGAACGGGATGTATTTATCCTTTTTCCCGATGATCTGAAGGCAGGGAACGGTTGCGCCGGCCAGGATCCGCGAGCGGTCGGGGCGGGCCATAAGGCCCCGGATCGCAGCAGTAATGCCCGCATCGGGAGTCTGTCGGGCGATCTTCTTCGTATAAAGCAACTCCCGCCGAAACAGGCGCAGGTTGTCTTCGGCAAACATATTCGGGATGTTCTGACGGATCAGCAAGTAGCTGTGCCCCTGGTCCACAATGCCGATCTCACGCGTTCTCTTTTCGATGACCGCCGGTGTATCCGCCCGCGGATGGCTGTGGAAAAGTGAAAGCCCCAGCAACCTTCCGGGATGGTTCTCCAGCATGGCCAGGGCCGCGTAGCCCCCCATGGAATGCCCCACGACAAAACACTTTTCCACTTCCAGATGATCCAGCAACCCGACGGCGGAACCGGCCATTTCCTCCATGGTGACTGTCTTTCCCGGGCAAACCGATTGCCCGTGACCCGGCAGGTCCATCGAGATCACCCGGAAAGCTTCGGGAAACGCCCGGATGAAATCGGTCCAGATATTCAATGATTCCAGGTACCCGTGCAGGAAGAGCAGGGGAAAGCCTTTCCCCTGGTCACGGTACCGGACCGTATATCCGCCTTCTGAAAAAAAGCACGTTTTCATTTTACAAAAATAGCCAAACCTGATTTCTGGCATTGGGAAATTTGTTTCGATTGCCTATTTTCAACCGGTAGACTAAAACCTAAATGCTATGTCAAACTTCCTGAATTCCTCCATCGGCAAGAAGTTCCTGATGAGTATAACAGGCTTGTTCCTGATCACTTTCCTGCTGGTGCACCTGGTCATGAATTCCCTGATCCTGTTTGATTCCACGGGAGAACTTTATAACAATGCGGCCCACTTCATGGGTACCAATCCGATCATCAGGATTGTGGAGCCGGTGCTGGCGATCGGATTTATCCTGCATATAATCTATGCCTCGATCCTGACGCTTCAGAACCAATGGACCAGGCCGGTAGGATACAATAAACAGAAACTCGGGCACAGCAGTACCTGGGCTTCGCGAAACATGTTCATCCTCGGTTCGCTGGTCCTCATCTTTCTGGTGATCCATATCTCCAATTTCTTCTGGAAGATGAAGTTCACGGGTGATGAACTGCTGGACCAGACCACCCCGGAGGGCGTTGAAAACGCTTATCTGTTGGTTACTTCCTACTTCATAGATTGGTGGTGGATCGGCCTGATCTATGTGATCGGTGCCGTGGCCCTGGGCCTTCACCTCACGCACGCTTTCTGGGCTGCTTTCCAAACACTTGGATGGAGCAATACCAAGTGGCGGAAAAGGCTTGATATTATTGGGCTCCTTTATACGATAATCGTCGCCGGAGGTTTCGGGCTCATACCGATTTGGGTCAAAATCGCCTCCCTGTTACACTAACTAAATCACTCTTCCACTTTTCCACTTTTCCACTCTTACACTATTACACATTTACACTCTAACACTCCCTCAACCTCCCTCCCATGAACCTCAACGCAAAGATCCCCGCCGGCCCGCTGGCCGAAAAATGGACAAAATATAAATCTGCACAGGCTTTGGTCAATCCCGCCAATAAGCGGAAATTCGATATCATCGTTGTCGGTACCGGCCTGGCCGGCGCATCCGCAGCCGCATCCCTGGGCGAGCTGGGATTTACGGTCAAGAATTTCTGCTACCAGGACAGCGCCCGCCGGGCTCACTCGATCGCCGCCCAGGGCGGGATCAATGCCGCCAAGAATTATCAGAACGACGGGGACAGCATTTACCGCCTATTCTATGATACGATCAAAGGAGGCGATTACCGCTCCCGCGAAGCCAATGTTTACAGGCTGGCCGAAGTGAGCAACGCGATCATTGACCAATGCGTCGGACAGGGTGTTCCGTTTGCCCGGGATTACGGCGGGTATCTCGATAACCGTTCCTTCGGCGGAGCCCTTGTTTCCCGCACTTTTTATGCGCGGGGCCAGACCGGGCAGCAACTGCTGCTTGGAGCTTACGGGGCGTTGAACCGTCAGATCGCGGCAGGAACCGTCAAGCTTTACACCCGCACTGAGATGATGGATATCGTCCTGGTGGATGGCATAGCCCGTGGGATCATCACCCGCGACCTCGAGACCGGCGAACTTAAAGCTCATTTCGGACATGCCGTGGTACTGGCAACCGGCGGTTACGGAAACGTCTATTTTCTCTCCACCAATGCCATGGGATCGAACGGGAGCGCCATCTGGAAAGCTTACAAAAAGGGAGCGCTTTTCGCCAATCCTGCATTTGTCCAGATCCATCCCACCTGCATACCCGTTCACGGCGAAGCTCAGAGCAAACTGACCCTGATGAGCGAAAGCCTCCGGAACGACGGGCGTATCTGGGTACCCAAAGAAAAAGAGGATGCCGAAAAGATCAGAAGTGGCAAATTGAAACCGACTGACCTGCCCGAAGAAAAGCGGGACTATTACCTCGAGCGGCGTTATCCGGCTTTCGGAAACCTGGTGCCCCGCGATGTAGCTTCACGGGCCGCCAAGGAACGGTGCGACGCAGGCTTCGGAGTGGGATCCGGGCAGGCTGTGTATCTCGATTTCAAGGATCCCATCAAGCGACTGGGCAAAAAGGTGATCGAAGAACGCTATGGCAACCTGTTCCAGATGTATGAGAAAATTGTAGATGAAAACCCGTATGAAACCCCGATGATGATCTACCCCGCCATCCATTATACCATGGGCGGACTGTGGGTTGATTATGAACTGCAAACCACCATACCCGGCCTGTTTGCCATCGGCGAAGCCAATTTCTCCGATCACGGGGCCAACCGCCTGGGTGCCTCGGCCCTGATGCAGGGGCTGGCCGACGGCTATTTTGTTCTCCCGTACACGATCCAGAACTTCCTGGCCACGCAGCTCACGGTTCCTCGCATGGATCCGGCTGCCAGGCCGGAATTCAGGGAAACCCTGGAGGAGGTCCGCGCCGGAATTAATAAGCTGTTGAGCATCAAGGGGAAAAGGACCGTTGATTCGCTCCATAAAGACCTGGGTCAGGTGATGTGGGAAAATGTCGGGATGGGACGGAAAAAAGAGGATCTGGAAAAAGGCATCAGAAAGGTTGCGGAAGTCAGGGAGACTTTCTGGAAGGACGTCAAGGTTCCCGGCCGTGCCGACGCCATGAATGTCGAACTCGAGAAAGCCTCACGTGTGGCCGATTTTCTGGAGCTCGGTGAGCTGATCGCCCGGGACGCCCTTGTTCGGGAAGAATCCTGCGGCGGGCATTTCCGCGAAGAGCACCAGATGTCGGACGGCGAAGCTAAACGGAACGATGAAGAATTCAAGTACGTGGGAGCCTGGGAGTACAAGGGACCTGACAAGGTAGCCGAGATTCACAAGGAACCGCTTGATTATGAATTCATTGAAGTTAAAACCAGGAACTATAAACAATAAGCCATGGATCTGACACTAAAAGTATGGCGGCAGGAGAACCGCAAGGCTAAAGGACGATTTGAAACCTACTCCCTCAAAAAGATATCACCCGACAGTTCCTTCCTGGAGATGCTGGATGTTCTGAATGAACAGCTGGTTCGGGAGAATATTGAACCGGTGGCTTTCGATCATGATTGCCGGGAAGGGATCTGCGGCATGTGCAGCCTGTTCATCAACGGCCGGGCACACGGGCCGGATGAAAGCATCACTACGTGCCAGCTCCATATGCGGAAATTCAAGGATGGGGACACCATTGTCATTGAACCCTGGAGAGCGGGGGGATTCCCGGTGATCAAGGACCTCATGGTCGACCGGGAGGCTTTCGACAAGATCCTCCAGGCGGGCGGTTTTATTTCGGTTAACACGGGAAGTCCGCAGGATGCAAATGCCATCCTGATCCCGAAGAAAAAGGCCGACCAATCGATGGATGCCGCAGCCTGTATCGGCTGCGGCGCCTGCGTGGCCACCTGCAAGAACTCATCGGCCATGCTGTTCGTCGCTGCCAAGGTCTCGCAGCTGGCGCTACTTCCCCAGGGACGCCCCGAAGCCGCCCGACGGGCCAAAGCCATGGTTGCCAAAATGGATGAGCTGGGATTCGGAAGCTGTACCAACACCGGTGCCTGTGAAGCCGAATGCCCGAAAAACGTTACACTGGACCATATCGCCCGACTGAACAGGGAATTTTTGCTCGCAAACCTAAAAGGAGTATAGAGCACAAGGCTCAAGGCACAAGGCGCAAGGGCATGAGGAGCTCCTCCTCTCCCGTGGCCAACAGGAGCGCGGGAGAGAGCCTGTCCCGACTTGTCGGGAGGTTGGGGGTGAGGTGAATCGAGCAGACACCCACACCCACTCTAGCGCCCAAGTGCCCCCAGACTGAAGTCTGGGGTTAGGCATAACCTCATCATCTTCCTTTTCCTTTTTCCTGCCCTTCTGCCTTTTGCCTTATCTCACGTACGCCCTTATCGTCCCGATCTCCTTCCCTTCACTCTCTCCATACGGAGCGATGACATATTCCCCAACAGCAGCGGGTACGATAAAGGTTTCTGCATAATGGACCACAAAAGGCTCGAATTTTCCTGTGGGTGAGGTGATGATGGCCTCGCGGCCTTCAACCAGGTTTAGCACGTTGACCGTCCCGCGGGTATCATGAAGTACCGGCTTGCTGAACCAGTGGCGGCGGGTTTCGAGGAATTCAAGTTCATGTAATCCGGTTTGTTCTTCTCTCCAACCATCACCCCGAGCTACCTCCGCTACCCGGTTGACCAATTGCTTTTTCACCCAACCGGTCCTTCGCTCCCACCGTATGACTTTTGAGCCATGCCCGATATTGATGGGTCTCGGTTTTCCGTCGAGGCCCAGGCGGGCCCAATCCCAGAGCTTAAAGGTGAAAATGTAGGGCGTGGCGCTGATCTCAAGCACCATTGCATTTT
>CAZJNQ010000042.1:0-26013 GCA_964547475.1 uncultured Porphyromonadaceae bacterium | reverse complement strand
CGAGGATGATCTGCGGGATCGAGTAGCCCTTGAATTCAAAGTCCCGCTCTTCCGGGGGCGTGTTGTACCACTCCCGGAAAGCCTCAACCTGGTAACGCGTGATCTCGAAATGACGGTCGTACTGGTAGCAGACCTCCACGTCGGTCGTGCCCCGTAGTTCCCCGGTCATGATCAGCGGCCCGGGCCAGTAATGCCTTTGCCAGCCTATCCATCTGACCGCGCTCAGTTTTAGCTGGCCGTTCACATCCGTTCCCCCGATCCAGATGCCACCCGAGTAAAGGCAGACTTTTCCTGAACCCTTGGGAATTTCATAACCTGAGGCATTCCCCCCGATATCGGTCCAGAGAACACCATCCATGTGAATGAAAGTCCTGACATTGTTCAGGGAGATCTCCGTGATCGTCTTGCCCAACTGGCAGGCTGCTGCAAAACCCTTTAGATGCTGGCTGTTCTTATCCTTTTTCAGATAACGGCTTTCGTCACAATGTCCGGCGACGGGCAGAAACATAAAAGCCAGAAGGATAACGAGATCTTGCTTTTTCATCAGAATATTTCCTGCGGATATTCCTCCATTTCGTAAGGTACGGTGATTTCTATCAGGGTGCCTGAGGCATCTCCGATATTGTTTACCAGGTCGATTATTTTAACGTTGATGGGCTTTTTGGATAACTTATTATACAACTGGATCCTTTTTTCAATATTGACCAGGCCTTTTGACTTATGACCTGCCCGTTCCCTGATGGCTTTTGCTTTTTCCCGGCCGATCCCGTTATCGATAATGCTGATCCGCATATGATCCTCGAAATCATCAATCAGGACCTGAAGAAGGCCCTTGTGTTTGATTAGCTGCAAACCATGAAGGATGGCATTTTCAAGGTAAGGCTGAAGGAGCATGGGAGGAATCTTGACCAGGTGTTGATCGATAGCCGGATCTACGCGGATTTCCGCCTCAAATTTCCGGGTAAACCGCATATGTTCCATTTTCAGGTATAACTGGATCAGCTCCAGTTCTTCATAGAGGGTGATGTAATTGTACTGCGAATATTCCAGCACCTTGCGCATCATGGTCGAAAAGTTGGACAGGTAATAATTGGCCGAATCCACGTCATTTTTAAGAACGAAATTCTGTATGGAATTCAACGAGTTAAAAATAAAATGGGGATTCATCTGGGATCGCAGGGCGAATTTCTGAGAGCGTATCAGTTCGTTCTGGATGGTTAGCAATTGTTTCTCCATCATGTGCCGCTTGCGGATATTATAACTCCTGATGAATATAACAAGCCCGATGATCAGGGCAAAAACAGTAAAGATGAGGATCTTAAAAAGAAGCGTCTGATGCCAGGCCGGCACCACGATGATGGTTGTCTGGAGTTCTCCGCTCCTTATGCCCAGGCTGTTTTCTCCGGAGACTTTAAAGGTGTAGTGCCCAGGGGGAACTTTACGGTAATCTACCTGGTGGATGCCGCGAGGAAGATCGGTTGGGCTTTCATCGAAATTCTCGAGAAAATACCTGTATTTGTTTTTAAAAGGATTCAAATAATCCAGCACCGAAAATGACAAGCTGAAAGTGTTGTCGGCAGATTTAATCCTTACCGTGTCAAAGACAGGTATTTCGTAGGAGGCAGCATCGGAATGAATGATGAAATCGGAGAGCCGGATGGTCGGGGTGCGGGAGGTCTGCAGGGTGGACTGGGGCATGAATACGTTGACGCCATTGACTCCGCCCATCAGGATTTCACCATTCTGGATTTCACAGATGGAGTGAATGTTGAATTCGTTGCTGAGCAATCCATCCTGAACGTCGAAAACAGTGAATTTATCGTCTCTGGGATCAAAGCGAGACAACCCGTTATTGGTGATCAGCCAGAAGATTCCGTCGCGGTCCTCGTTGATGCCGTAGACGATATTGTCGGATAATCCGTCATCGGTTAAATATCTTTCAAATGTGCCGGTTTGATCGTCGAATTGACAAAATCCCCCCCCGTTGGTATAGGGCCATAGTTCACCCTGCCGGTCCCTGTAGACGCCAAAAACAAATTCCGAATTGATTGACAGGAGATTGTCTGAGATCGGCAGAAAGACTTTCCACTGGTTGGTGCCAGGGATAAACTCGTTAAGTCCGAACCGGGTCGAAATGAGAAGTTTTCCGGGTTCCGGTTCCATTATATGCATGCAGTAATTGTTGCTCAGGCTGTTCGGGTTGTCCGGATCATGAAAGTAGTTGGTTATTCTGTCGGATGCCGGATCCCACCTGCTGATACCCTGGTCTCCGGCAAACCAGTACATTCCCCGGTAATCTTTGCAAACGCTCCAGAAAATCCTGCTGGCAACGGAGTTTTCATCTCCCGACGGTGCAAAGATCCGGTTGGTCCTGGTATCCGGATGGTAGCGGTTTAGGCCGGTCCGGGTACAAACCCAGATATACGGGGGGTCAGACACTAACCCCGTGACGAGGTTACCCGAAATGGATTGGCTGTTGAAATCATTATGTTGAATGAACTTTGTCTGATTCTGCAAACGGTCATATACCAGAACTCCCTCCTGTGTGCCGAACCAGTAAATACCTGGTTTTTGCTCAACGATCCCGTATATGGAATAGGATTTGATGATTTCTTTGAACGCGTAAGGATCCGGTGCCAGTTTCACCAGCCCTTTGTATGATGTTCCTATCCAGTACAAGCCATTCCCGTCCTGAATCATCGTATTAAAAGAATTATAGGAGAAATAACTGTTTTCGGGGATATTGCTTCCGATATCGATAAAACGGCTCGTACGGGGATTGAACTGCATAAGGCCGCTTTCACGCGTTCCGACCCAAAGGTTCTCCCGGTTATCGATAAAGAGGCAAAGAACCTGGTTTTTTGAAGAGGGGAGGTTACCTTCAGGATCCTGCACCAGGGGGTAATAATCAAATGTCCTCTGATTGATACGGTACCGATGTAAACCTTCAGGCGAACCGATCCATAGGTCATTCCCGGCATCGATGGCCAGGCAATTGATAAATATCGATACCATTTGACCCGGTAATTGACCGGGATAATACCGGATGATCTGACCGTTTTCGGGATTATACCGGTTAAGGCCATAGCGGGTGCCTATCCACATGATCCCGGTGGAATCCTGGGCAAACGCGGTCACCTGGTTTGAACTGATGGTCGCATTATTCCTTGGATTATGCTCAATATGGGTGAATTTCAAGCTATCCGGATCCAGGATGAAAACACCGCAGCAGGTGCCGATCCATATTTTACCCTGACGATCGCTGTAAAGGCACAGAATGCTGTCGCAAACCAGGCCGTCAGCCTTCTGATTGCCGGAAGTGAACTGGGTTATGCTGAAGTCCTTTTTACTGATCCGGTTCAGGCCAATCGCGGATGCCGCCCAGATATACCCGTTCCTGTCTTCGGCCAGTCCGACAACGGTGGGTTGGACCAGTCCGCTCTGAGGGGACGCCATGTTCCTGGTGAAAGTCTTAAAGGTATACCCGTCAAACCGGTTCAGGCCGCTCCAGGTTCCTATCCAAAGGAATCCTTCCTGATCCTGCAAGATGCTCAGAACCGAGTTTTGCGAAAGGCCTTTCTCAATTCTGACATATTCGGATGTAATATTCTCGATCCTGTAATCCTGCCCCTGACCGGAACAAATTCCCCGTAGCAACAGGAAGAACAGTAAAATTATTGTCCTTTTCATAGGAAAGGATCCTAATCCGGATTGCCCAGAAAACGTGCAACCATAGAGAGCAGGTTGCTTTTTCGAATCGGTTTGGAGATATAGGCATCAAAGCCGGCTTCCATGGCCCTTTTTTCATCATCCGCCATGGCAAATGCGGTCTGAGCAATTTGAGGCAGGCCGGGACACAGGGCCTTGATGCTGTCCCGGGCTGCGTACCCATTCAGGATGGGCATCTGCAGATCCATCAACACCAAATCGATTCCATGGTTGTCCTGGCATGCGGTAATGGCTTCATCACCGTTCCTGGCCCAGATTATGTTCACGCCCGTCTTTTTCAGGACCGCCTCGAGATATAAGAAATTGGACTCCTCGTCTTCAGCAATAAGGATCGTTTTGTCTTTCCAACTCATTATTCACCCGGATTATCCTTTGCTTTCCTTGTTTTTTGCGCGAGAACCAGCATGATCAAACCAAAGGCCAGCATGATCAGTCCGGTCCATAGATTGACATTCACTCCGAGTGATTTGGCGTAGAGGGCGGAATCGCTCCCGGTGAACAGGCCGTAAACGGTCAGGACAATGCCGAAAATAGAGAAGATCAAGCCTATCGGAATTTTAATATCCAGATTCATTTGTGTTCCTCCTACCAGAAGATTAGGGTTAGTATCAGGGTCATAATACCGACGATGGACGCCAGGACAACCGGCCGGTTATACCATTTGACATCCGTGTCCTTGATTCGCGGGGTGAGTGAATAGACCAGGCCGGTCAACTCTTCCCTGGTTTTCTTTTGTTTGGTCAGCAGGGTCAGGGTAACCGAGATCACTGTCGCTGAGGTCCATGCGATAATTGCGGTCCAGAAATTCTGTGCCATTACGCTGGGATAGGTGTGGACAACTCCGAGCCAGCCGCCCTTGATGATCTCATCGGGTGATGCTCCCTGCGGTATTGTCAGGCCATGGTGGATCAATGCCAGGATGATCCCCAGGAGCAGTCCCCAGAATGCTCCGTGGCCGGTGGCTCTTTTCCAGAACATGCCCAGGAATATGACTGCAAACAACGGGGCGTTGATCATGGAAAAGACCATTTGCAGGAAGTCCATGATATTCCCGAATTGCCTTGCCAGGTATGCGGCTCCGACACTCACGACAACTCCTGCGATTGTGGCAAACTGGCCAACCTTCAGGTAATGTTTGTCATCGCGGCCGGGTGTGATGTAGCTCTGGTAGATGTCATAGGTGAAGACCGTATTGAAAGCCGATACGTTTCCGGCCATACCGGACATAAAGGAAGCCAGCAGGGCAGTCAGGCCCAGGCCCAGAATGCCGGATGGATAAAAATGGGAGAGCATGGAAGTGATCACGGAGTTATAATTGGGGCTTCCATCAGGCATCAATTCAAGCGCAAGGGTTCCCTTTGAAGCGAGGGCCATGGCGGCCATTCCCGGGATAATGACCAAAAAGGGAATGAACATTTTCGGCAGGGCTCCGATGAGCGGGGTTTTCCTGGCGGCATTCATGGAATTGGCAGCCATGGCACGCTGTACGACCAGGAAGTTAGTACACCAGTACCCGAAGGAGAGCACGAATCCCAGGCCCAGAATAATCCCGAACCACTCAACACCCAGGGGATTGGATGCGGTTGAGCCGGTATGGGCCCAGGTTGTAGTCCAGGCACCGGCTTCGAATCCATTACCAACAGCCACTTGGGAAAGAGTATCGCTCATTCCCTGCCAGCCGCCGGCATCTTTCAGGCCCAGGAACACCAGCGGGAAGAGCCCGATGATGATGATAAAGAACTGTAAAACCTCATTGTAAATGGCTGACGAAAGTCCTCCCAGATAGGTGTAGACCAACACTATGCCGGCTGAAACCCAAACGCTGACCTCAAACGGCCAATGCAGTAGCTTTTCCATCAAAGCAGCAAGGGCATACATGGAGATTCCTGAAGCCAGCACGGTCATCAAGGCAAACGCAACGGCGTTCAGCCCCCGGGTTTTTTCATCGAACCTGAGCTTCAGGTACTCAGGAACTGAACGGGCTTTTGAACCGTAATAAAACGGCATCATGAACAAAGCCAGGAAAACCATTGCAGGTATGGCACCGATCCAGTAAAAATGAGCGGTCGCCATTCCGTATTTGGCTCCTGAAGCAGACATTCCGATAACCTCCAGGGCTCCGAGGTTGGCTGAAATGAACGCCAGCCCGGTAACCCATGCGGGCAATGAACGGCCTGCTTCAAGAAAAGCCGATGAGGATTTCATGTAACGTTTCAGTGCCCAGCCAATGCCGAGAACAAAAACGAAATAGATGATCATGACTACATAATCAATCCAACCGAGGGATAATATGTCTGGCATACTTTAAGAGTTTAGTCAGACCAAATGTAACAAGATTTACAATTAGGATTTACGATTTAAAATTAATGCACAGCTCCGCTTTTTCCCTTCCTGAGGGGCAGGAAATTGAGTGCAAGGGCTCACATCCAGGATTACCCTAGCCGCTTCAGTTTCTGCCGGAGATCTTCAAGATCCGGGCTTCATATTCAGCGACCCGGCCGGCATAATATTCCAGCGCTGTTACCTGCAAATTCGTTGGCCGGCCCTGGTAACCCAAAACGGCACCGTAAATTTCCGCAATATTCTCCCGCAGCCTTACCTGGCCCGTTATTCCTCCTTCTCCTGGCTGGGTGGCGGAGATTTTCTCATGCAGGCTGTCGCACTCTTTTATCAACTTATCCGTTCCCTTTTTCCTTTTCCCTTTTTCCTTTTGACTTTGCTTTGCCAGACTGTCCCTCACCGTGAGGATCCGTTCGTCAACCGCCGCCAATTTTTCTAACAGGTTATAAGCTTTCATCAGGGTTTCTCTTTGCAGTGCTCGATCCTGGGAGGAATGGGTCAGCCGGGGATTTTCGTTGAGGACCAGGGTAGTCGAATACACCTGGTCGCCCTTGACTACTTTGACCTGATAGGTTCCTGCGGCATATTCAGGCCCGGTTATGGCCTCTGCGAGAATATTCGGCGACTTCGGGACTTTCGGGGGTTCCATCGCGGTGGCCACCCGGACGACATTGATCCCTTTCCGGTTGCCGGCAGGCAGTTTCTTGACCAGCTGGCCGCCTGAGTCATACAGTTCGAGATACATCTCCCCGAAAACATGTCTTTTTTTCAGGTAATAACAGATCGTGGCGGCACTCGAAGGATTGGGACCGATGAATTCCGCATCGCTGCCAAAATCCTGCAACCCGGTCTCGGAATAGAAATAGTAGGGTTTCACCGGTAAAAAAGCGAAGTCCTGATCCAGAATTTCCGGTTTAAGATTGCGTATCGGCGTCAGGTCATCGATAACAATGATCCCGCGGCCGTGAGTGGCCAGCACCAGATCCTGTTCATCCGGCTGGAACGCCATATCATACACGCCGGTCGGAGGAACCTTGTTTTTGAACCGGACCCAGGTTTCGCCTTTATTCAGACTGATGAACAGGCCCGATTCGGTTCCCAGAAAAACAATATCCCGGTTGACCGGATCCTGTTTAACGACATGACAAAAGCCCTGGATGGCAGGTGTGATGAGCGATTCCCAGGTTTTTCCCAGATCATGCGTTACATAGGCATAAGGGTTCAGATCCCCGTTCCGGTGAGCGTCCACGGTTGCCCAGGCCGAATTCCTGTCGAAATTGTCGGCATCGATGTGGGAAATGAAAGCCATCGGCGGCAATCCCGGTATGTTCGCGTTCAGTTTCACCCAGGTTTGGCCTCCATCCGTGGTCAATTGGACATTTCCATCGTCTGTTCCCACCCAGATCACCTGATTGTCAATAGGTGACTCGCTGATCGAGAAAATGGTCGTGTTGTTTTCTGCCGTGCTGTTATCAACGGTCAGGCCCCCCGACTTCTCCTGCTGCTGGCGGTTGGGATCGTTGGTAGTCAGGTCGGGTGAAAGCCGTTGCCAGCTATCGCCCTTGTCTTTTGACCGGAATAAATACTGTGATCCGGCGTAGAGCCAGCCGGTTTTCTTCCCGAAAACAACAGGTGTGTTCCAGTTGAACCTCAACTGGCCGGTTTCCATGTCGGCAAATGGTTTAATGTACTTGCCTTCACCCGTCCGGTGATTCATTCTGTACATCCTGCCACCCTGGTATTGGCAATAGGTCACATCCGGGTCATCCGGGTCCCCGTAAGCATAAAATCCGTCTCCAAAACCGATATTTTTCCAGTCGGAATTGCGTATGCCTCCGGATTTCCGCGAGGGAGCCATCCAGGTTCCGTTATCCTGCAGCCCGCCGTAAATGTTGTAGGGTTTCCTGCGGTCCACGCTGACATGATAGAACTGTGAAACAGGCAGGTTCTGCACGAACCGCCAGGTATTGCCTTTATCGGAAGATACATAAACCCCGCCGTCGGTTCCCAGGTAAAGCAGACGGTTATCCAGGGGGCTGATCCACAGGGCATGGGTATCACTGTGGTAAGCGCCTCCGGTAACCGATGGATTCTCGAATATCCTGCCTCCGTCATTGCTTACCCAAAGTGAGGTGCCCGGTTTGTAAATACGTGCCGGTTCTACCGGATCGGCAACCAGCAGGCTGTAGTAGAAGGGCCGATCGCTCATCATGACCTGAGTGCTCATCTGCTCCCAGGTCAATCCCTTGTCGGCCGAACGGTACAAGGCCGATTTCTTTGCTTCAACCGCTGCGTACAAAGTATACGGCGGTTTAGGAGACACGGCCAGGGCGATCCTTCCCAGAGTGCCTTCAGGCAGTCCGGTGCGAACCGGATTCCAGGTCGCACCGCCATCCATGGAGCGATACACTCCGCTGCCGGGACCCCCTGAACGGAAGGTATGCGACTCTCGCCGGAAATCCCACATGGACGCGTACATCAAGGACGGATTTTCCGGATCCATGACCAGGTCGGCGCATCCCGTGGAGGGGTTGACATAAAGCAACCTGGACCAGGTTGAGCCCCCGTCGGTGGTTTTATAAACACCCCGTTCTTCAGAGTCACCCCAGAGGGCACCGAGGGCAGCCACATAAACGATATCGGGGTTATTGGGATCGATGACGATCTTGCCGATCCGCTCGGTCTTTTCCAACCCTTTTGCCTCCCATTTGGAGCCGCCGTCAACCGTTCGGAAGATACCCCTGCCTGCAGAAACGCTGTTCCTTACCCAGACTTCTCCCGTGCCTATCCAAACGGTATCGGGATGGCCCTGGTCAATGGTAATGCAGCCGATCGTCTGGCAGTAATCATCAAAAACGGGTTTGAATGTCGTACCCTGGTTTTCTGATTTCCACACGCCGCCGTTGGCTGCACCTACCCATACGGTGTTGTGGTTCCGGCGTTCTGCATCGATGCAGGATATCCGTCCGCTCATCTTGGCCGGACCGATCTGACGACCGGTTATATCTCCGAATGTGGCCTCGGTGACCTGAGCCTTCAAGCCGGCTGACACAATGAGAAAAACGACTGAAAAGACGGAAAGTTTATTCATGGTGGTGGGTCTTTAATCGAAAGTTGACAAGCTATTTTCCCGGTTTCCCGAATAACGACGGATCGAGGACGACATTGAGCTCCACTTTTTCCGTAACTATGGTGTTCGCTATCTGCCCGTTTATCTTGGTGACGAATTTTCCCGGAGTAGCGATGCCTTCGACCATCATGTAATTGCTGAAATAGTTATCGGACTCCGTTTCATTGCCCTGGAGCTTGATTTTGGCATTGGTGCGGACAAGGATATAATCTTCGGTATCCAGGTAATTGGTATAGGTATCTCCTTCGGGCGTCCCTATTTTGATTTTGAAGCAATTCGTGCCTTCAACCTCTTCCTGCCCGTCCAGGGTGACCGTAAGCCCTTTTTCTTTCCAGTTCCAGAGAATTCCATCCATGTCGGCCTGGTACTTGAGAGTTTTCATTTCATCTGCACTCATCGGTTGCGGTTCGGTTATGCCGGCGAACGGATTGATGTTCCATCCTTCTTTGCCATCATAAGTCTGGATCAGGGTCAAACCCTGAAGGGTGGCTTCAATCCTTAATCCGGAAGGCCGGGCAGTCATTTGAATAAAAGGTATTTCAAGCCCGGCTTGCACCAATTTACCGGTCACTTTCATCGTATTAACCTTCAATAAGGCATCCTGCCCCATTGCTGCAAAATGCGCTTTCAGTACCTCATCAAGCGTTTGTGCGGAGAGCAGGCTTCCGGTCAAGAAAAGGCACAGGGTAATCAATACTTGTTTTTTCATAGCAGTGTTTGTTTAGTATTATTTTTTTCTGATGCTTATTGGACAATTCACGCCCGTTTTTGTTACAGGTATTTCCCATATCGCTCGACCAGCCGGGCTATTTCCTTCACCCGGTGTTCCAGTCCATCGGGAGGGACCTGATCAGCCACTCCCAGTACATAACGGGGTTCCGTGAGCATGACCTCCAGAACCTTCCGGATGTGCGTCTGGAATTCTTCATCGGTGATATGTGGTGTAAACAGAACGCCCGGGACGCCTCCCCACAGGATGATCCCCGGATTGCCAACCCAGGGTGCAAGTTCAGAGAATTCCATATCGCCCGCAGGCTTTGGAGTCAGGGCCTCGAGGACGTTAAATCCGGCTGAGGCTTCCTGGCGCAGCAGACCCCTCAAGGTTCCGTCAATGTGAATAAAAGAGCATTTTCCTGCTTTCCTGATCTCATCCGTCCATTTCTCCTGGTAACCGCGCATGTAAGATTCAAAGAAATCGGGTCCCACCATTTCGGAAGAGAGGTTTTCCGGGATCATGAGTGCTTCTGCCGGGCTGTCTACCGCCAGGCGGGCAGCCTGGTCATGTGACTTTCCCATCACCTCCAGCAAACCTGAAAATTCATCGGGATAAGTCAAGGCCAGAAGAGTGACAGTTTCAATCCCGGCCTCTAATGCAACCAGGTGCATGAAAGGGCTCTTGGGCAGATAGCACAGGACAATTCCCTGATCCCCGATCTGCCTGATACGTTCTCTGGCCTGCTCATAATCCGGCTCATAAAGAATATTCTGATAGACGAATTTCATCACAGGTAGATCCTGTTCCGATTTCAGGAAATGTTCCACCGGGGCTTCCGTGTATGAGGCCGGGATGTACTCCCAACATTCCCGCACGGAACCCAGGGGAGTCCCGATCGTTCGGTACCGCCGGTTGCCTTCATTCCATTCAACGACCTGGCAATTCCCATAAACCGTCTTGAATGGGAAATACCCCTGCAGGTAAAAACCAACCCCCAGGTCCCGGTGCCACCGGATATAATTATCCGACCGGATGAAACCGGCCGGTTTTAAGCCCTGCCTGACCAATGAATTGGCCCAGTAATCCAGATCCCCAAACCAGGGGACCTGATCGGGTTTTTCTCCTTTCAGAACACAAAGCACTCTTTCACGGGGAGTCATCGGTTTGCTTTGGCGCAAGTTACGAAAGGCCTGAAAGAATATCCCGGGAATTCAATGGAAAATATTAGCAGGCCTGAACTTGCCAGCTTCCGGGCTTGTGCAATGCCGGCTCCTGCAACTCCGAAGATATCAAGGAGCGGCCGCGCGGCGTTTCCTTAACCTGATGGAACCTGCCAACCCCGCCAGGGCGATCAGGATAACGATGCCGGCGACATAGAAGGCCCACCGGTTGATGACCCGGCTTTCGCAGGTCAGGATGGTATCTTCGAAGTAGATCTCGTCACTTGTGAGTTCCCAACGGGTTTCCAGGCCCTGTACCTGCGTGCTGTTGGTTTTAAGCAGGATGCCCGGCATCCGGATGATGAATTTAAAGGAATTGGATCCGACGTTTGCCCAGAACTCCATCTTGTCATCGAACCGTTTGAAGGACTCGGGGTATTTTTCCCCTAAAGCAGTCATACCGGGACGATCGCAGAATTTGCCGACTGCCTCAAGTATTTCCGGGCCATCCGAATCACCCGTGCTGTCGATCATGAAGCGGAAAAATTCCTCTTTACGGGTTCTCAGGAGATTGATTTCCGTCGTGTAGCCGGGTTCCTTTGCCAGGACGGACATCAGGATACGGTAATAATCCTCGGCCGCCGACCGGGTTACGAATTCTTCCAGTTTCTTATCGGTTTTCTTGTATTCCAGGCTGTCATATTCCGGATCCGCCTTCAGTTTATCTTCATCGCTGATTTTTACGAGCCGCAGCTCTTTCTCCGACAGATAATCGCGCCAATCCAGGGTTTTATAGGGGTCTGTCCTGTATATGGTTTCCGAGTAGTCAAAATAGGTGAAAAACCAACGGAATTTTCTTTTCAGTCCTGATTGTACCCTGACGGTTTGAATGGTAGAATCAGCCGGGTTCATCACTTTATTCAGTTCCTTGCACGAACGGAATTTCTTGGTCAGGACCAGGTTGGGTTTGTTATCATCTCCCTGGATCCATTTTTTTGTCCATCCCGAATCACGCATAAAATAAAATGGTGTATTCGGAATGCTGGTTGAATCCCCTTTGATCACTATGGTCTTTTCAATCTCGCCATTGGGGAAAAGTTGCGTGGTCAGGTAGATATCCAGGCACCCGGGCAGGAAGAATGCAAGGCCCAGGAGTGTTAAACCGGTACGGAGAGAGATCGTTTTCATTTTTTTGATGTTTTGGTATGGATGATGAAAGCACGGTAAAAGACGGGATAATTATTGATATTCAAAGCGTTGACCCGGGTATCAGCCCAACCGGGATTGGATTTCTTGAGAGCCTCCGCCCATTGGATCCGGTGCAGGTTAAAAGGTGTGATCCTGACCTTTGCTTTTGCGGATGAATGGATCACTTCATTCAGGGAAGCTCTGAGATGGGCAGATTCCCTGAAAGCCCATTGGTCCACCAATCCGGGGGTGTCGGGATAGACCAGCCCTGACATCGTTTCCTCCAGAGCCACGATTTTCCTCACTGTGTGGTTCTGCTCACTCAAAAAAAGAAGCACCAGCAAACTGGCTGCAATGACCGACGTCCATCGAATTACCCTGAAAACCAAACGCCCTGATAAATCAATTGTCGGTTTTCCAGGCCGTTCCAGGTCCCGGGCCATTCCGGTAAAATCGGGGATGTCCATACCGGGATCCTCCGGAATCCCAACCAGCAGGCTGCGGTTTTTTATTACCTGGTCCCGGACGCTCCGGCACTCGGAGCAGGTATTCAGATGCTCAACCAGTTTACTGAGTTCCGATGGACTGAGCTCGTCATCAGTCAGGTAAAGGAAAGATTCCCAATCAGCACATGTCTTCATTTTCACAATCAACAATGTATCAACTATATCCCCTTGAAAGCAGGAACTCCCGGAGTTTCTTCCGGGCCAGCCAGAGGTTCGTTTTCACACTTGGTTCAGACATCCCGGTCTCTGCCTGAACCTCCCTGATGCTCAGGTTCTCCAGGTCGCGCAGGATGAAAACCCGTTGCTGCCCATCCGGCAAACCGGGCAACCATGCCCGGATCAGGTCGAGAATTTCCGTGTTTTCCAGGATCGTATCCGGTTGCCTTTCCGCTCCGGGAACATCATGAAATTCCGGCATAAGCAGAGTACGGCCCGGTTGTTTTCCATGAGCCCTGATCCAATCGATGGAAAGGTTTCTAAGGATGCTGGCGAACCAATTAATAAAAGAACTTTTAGGGTTGAATTGGCCGATATGCTTCCAAACCCTTGTATATGCCTCCTGAACGATATCCTTCGAATCCTCCGGGCTCCGGGTAATGCGATAAGCCGTTCCGTATGCAAACCGTTGGGTTTGCCGGATCAGTTCACTGAAGGCTCCCGCTTTATTTTTTCGGACGTCCTCGATCAGCTGATCGGTAATTCGCGAATCCATCAGGTTGCTTTACATGATATAATACGAAAGATACGCAGGAAGGTCAAAAACCTGCGTGGACTAACCCCTGAAACAGGATTTCCGGGTTCACCGGATCAGTCGCCGGTCTGCGGCTGTCTGACGGTCAGTAGATAGCCTTTTCCTTTTAACGTGAGGATTCTGATCGAGGGATCTTCTTTGAAATGTCCCCGGAGTTTCCTGATATAAACATCGAGATTGCGGGAATTGAAGAATGAATCGTCCCCCCAGACAGTGAGCAGCAGTTCTTTTCGGTCTGTAACCTGGTTTCTCTTTGCTGCCAGCAGGCTCAGGACCTGTTTTTCGCGCTGGGACAAACGGATCAGCCCCGAAGGAGCCAGTAATTCGTACCGGTTGGGGAAATAGCGGTAGAGTCCGATTTCAATTTCCTCGCTTTCATCTGGCGTGACAGATAATAATCCGGCGCAGATCTGAAGCTGGTTATGGATCCTGAGGACCAGCTCCTCCAGGCTGAAAGGTTTCCTGAGATAATCCGTTCCTCCTGCACTGAATCCCTGAACAAGGTCCGGAATTTCGGTCTTGGCGGTCAGAAAGATGACCGGCAGTGAAGGGTAGAGTGTCCGGATCTGTTTGCACAGGGTGAATCCGTCGAGATTGGGCAGCATGACGTCAATCACGCAGATATCGGGTCGAAAGCCGGAAAGGTGCCCCATGACATCCGCACCGTTTGTTTCCCACAGGACATCGAACCCTTCCGTCTCGAGGGATTCAAAAACGATTTTGCCCAGGAAAGGTTCGTCCTCGACATATAGCACCCTGTTCCTCATGATTCTGCCGGTAAAGTGATGGTGAACATGCAGCCTTTTTCAAGGTTCCGCACCGTGATACTGCCACCATGCCGTCTGATCACCTGACGGGCAAAGGTAAGCCCCAATCCGTATCCCTTGATCTGGCGCTTGTCGGGTATCCTGAAAAACTTGTCAAACACTTTCGACTGGTATTCCCTGGGAATTCCCGGTCCATTATCCTCCACCGAGATGCAAGCCATGTTTTTTGACCTGCAGGTCCTGATTTTGATCAGTGCAGGCCGGAAGGAATACTTCAGACTGTTGTCAATCAGGTTGGCGAAGACGCTGGTCAGGTAGAGACGGTCGCCCTGAATGACCAATCCGGTTTCCTGTTCCTCAAAAATAAACCGGACTTCGTCGGCCGGTAACCGGAGCTCAAATCCTTTTACTATTTCTGTAAGGAGACTGCTGATGTCGATGGATTCCTTTAGCATCGGGGAATCGGATTCTTCCAGGAGAGATTGTTCCAGCACGCGTCCAACCAGCTTTTCAAGCCGGCTGATTTCTGTTGACGCCATAGCCAGGTATTCGGAAGTTTTGCCGGGATCGCCGGTCAGCCTTGGACTTCGCAACGCTTCAAGGGCTACCCTGACCGTTGCGACCGGGGTTTTCAGTTCATGGCTGATATTACTGACGAAGTCGTTCCGCAGGCTGTTCAGTATCAGCTGCTTTTTCAGGCTCCGGAAAGTAACTATAAAGGCCGATGCGGTCATCAGCAACAGGATGACCCCTAAAAGGATTTCTGTAGATATATCTTTGATTATCAGTGAATTGAACTTTCCAATTGCGGCAGAAGGAAAATCACCGCTGAGGGAATCATTCAACATGATGAAATTTTTCCCTTCCAGGTGGTGGGGAGCGCTGTCTTCCACCCAGTTAAAAGCCACAGATAATCCATTCTTCGACATCCGGTCGGTAAAGACATGCCTGAACAGACCGGTGTCACAATCTTCAACTGTGTAGGCATCAATCCGATTTAAGCTGTCCGGTCCGTCGCCACCCTGACTGATGTAAAGCTTGAGTGATCTCAGGAACATGGCTTCCTTTCCTTTTGCCCATAGCTGATATTCCTTCGTCAGTGCTGAAGGCTCATGGACCGTATCACCGATCCGGATGGCAACCACGGTTGATGATCCATTTTTAAGGGAGTCAGCGTCAATGGTTCCCCCGATCCGGATGACCGGGTTGATCACGTTCTTGATCAGGGCACTGTCCAGAACCTGTTCCTTTGATAAAAAGTATTGACTGACGATCTTTTCGGTCAGGACTTCTTTCTGGTCCTGATACCGGGTGACCAGCCACTGGACCACGAAGATGGTCAGAACCACTTGGCTGACAACCAGCAAAACCCTGATCCATCCTAATCTGGTCTTGTTCATACCCATGTTTTGATGGTACAAATGTATGAGCAGAATCCAACAACCCCAGATCCTTTAACCTTAATTAACCTTAATTTATAAGTAGTTAACCATCCGGTCCGGATTACCGGCCTACTTTTAACCCGAAAAATTATCAAGCCATGAAAACAACCGCATTATTAGCTGCTTTTCTGTTAGTCACTGGAACTGCCCTGGCGCAGGAGGCCGCGAAAGAAATCACATCAGGAACGGTAAAGTACACCGAAACGGTTAAAGTGGAGGTTCACCTTGAAGGAGAGGCCGCCCAGTTTTCCAACCTGCTGCCAACCGAGAGAAAATCTCAGAAACTATTGTATTTCAGTCCGGAAGCTGCTCTTTATCTGAATGATAAGAAGAACGAGGAGGAGAACCTGGACCTGGAAGGTGGGGGAGGCATGGTGCAAGTCAGAATGATGGAACCTGACAACCGATTGTTTACGGATTTAAAAAACAAGAAGCAGGTGGAACAGCGGGAATTCATGACACGAATGTTCCTGATTGAAGGAGACATGGAAAAGACTCCCTGGAAGTTGACGGGGAATGGAAAGGAAATCCTGGGTTATACCTGCCAGGAAGCGGTTTTGGAGAAGGACAGCACAAAGATCGTTGCCTGGTTCACTCCCTCAATCCCCGTTGCGGCCGGCCCCGGGCAGTACAATAACTTACCCGGACTGGTTCTGGAGGTGAATGTTGATGATGGAAGAAGGGTCATTGTGGCAACCTCCCTGGACAGCCAGCCGGTCGGATCCGACATGCTTTCCAAACCGAAGGAGGGGAAAAAAGTGACGGCTGATGAATTCAGGAAGATCGTGGACGAAAAGATGAAAGAGATGAATATTGAGAATGGCGGCCGGGAAGGATCTGGTGGAGTGATGATGATCCGGATCCAAAAATAAAAGACCACTGTCATGCGAAGCCTCACCTTCCTTTTCCTGATGTTCTTGTCTTTCCCGCTATTTTCGCAGAATCTCTCCCTTCAGGGAGATGTCCTCGGCGACCAGGGTGTTCCGCTGCCTTCAGCCACCGTTGTCCTGCTCAATCCGTCTGATTCAACCATGGAATTTTTCGGCATTACCAATTCGCAGGGCCATTTTGAACTAAAGGACCTGAAAGCCGGGAAATACCTGATGCATGTTGCCTTTCTGGGTTATCAGACCCAGTACAAGCCGGTTAACGTTCCGTGGAAGGACGGAGGCGATTACGGTGTTATCGTTTTAAACCCGAAACCTGTCAACCTGAAAGAAGTAGAGGTGGTTGGAGAGTATATTCCCTTACAGATCAAAAATGACACGATCGAATTCAATGCCAGGGCATTCAAGACGCGGCCGGATGCCACCGTGGAGGAACTGCTGAAAAAACTCCCCGGCATTGAGATTGACCGTGCCGGCAATATCAAGGCTCTGGGAAAGGATGTAAGGAAAGTCCTGGTCGACGGTAAGGAGTTCTTTGGAAATGACCCCAAAGTGGCGACAAAAAATCTCCCCGCCGATGCCGTCAATAAAGTCCAGGTCTATGACAAGCACTCGGAAGTATCGGAGTTTACGGGCATTGATGATGGGACCAGGGATAAGACCGTAAACCTGGTATTGAAAGACGACAAGAAAAAGGGAATATTCGGTGATGCGACAGCCGGTGGCGGTACCGGAAAGCACTACGCCGGGAGCGTAAAAGCCTATCGTTTTTCCGATAAGTCCCAGGCAGCCGTTTTGGGGATGCTGAACAACATCAATCAAACGGGATTCTCATTTTCCGATTACCTGAGTTTCAGCGGAGGGCTGACAGCCTTGTCGGGTGGAGGCGGACATATCGTGCTGGGCGATGAGAACAGCTTCCCGGTCAATTTCGGAACTCCCGTTACCGGATTGACCTCATCAGGGGCTGCAGGTTTGAATTATTCCTATTCCTGGTCGAAGGATTCGAGGATTTTCTGCTCGTACATTGCTGACGGGTCCAACAAGCGACTGAACGAAACCACCAAAACCTGGAACTATACCGATGAAGGCTCTTTTTACCAGGAACAGGAGTCGAAAAGGGTTCAGAGGGATACCACGCACCGGATCAATTTCGGCCTCAGGTACCGTATCGATTCCACGAGGAACCTGATCGTCAACGGCAATTTCAGCCTCTCAAACGGATTCAGCCCGATGAATTCGCTGAGTTCCAGTTATATTGACAATGTCCTGATCAATTCCCTGTCACGAACCAGCACCGGCGGGTCCAGCAGTCTGACCGGGAATGCCAATGGTTCCTATGTAAAGAAATTCAACCGGAACCGTTCGGTTTTAACGTTGTCGGGCCGGTTTGCCTATTCGGCCAATGAATCCATGTCCAGGTATGTTAACGATATCACCTATTCATCCGCAAACGATCAGTCCGACAGCCGATATCAGAATACAACCTCATGGAACCGGACCTATTCGGGAGGAGTGTCGGTGAACCAAAAAATCGGGAAGAAACTCTACCTGGAACCGGAAATTAGATTTGCCAACTTCCGCGATAATTACAACCGGGAGCTGGGCATCCCCATGGAATCCGATTTTGTGATCGACTCACTGAGTCCGGATTTTACGCGAACCTACAGCTATCTTAAACCCGAACTCAGCCTGAAAAAAAATACCGATAAGATCCAATTCACCGCACGTGTCGGCATGGAACTCGGCAGGTTGGGCTCAAGCCTGTGGACCCTTCCCGAAGTGGAAAGGCCATTGGCTGCTTTTACCCCTTCCTTGTCTTGGGAGAATGAATATAAAACCGGTCGCAGGTTGTCATTCTTTTACCAGTCGGGGCTCAATATCCCTTCCATCAGCCAGTTAATGCCTGTGGTTGACAATACGGATCCACTCTCGCTGATGTATGGCAACCAGCAGCTAAAGCCTGAGTACTATCACAACATCTTCATGCATTGGCTGCTCTTTGACCAGTTTACTTTCACCTCCCTGTTTGCTTCGCTGAATGCCGGCTTCACGAAGGATAAGATCAACTGGTCGCGCATAGTGGATGACAACCTGGTGCAAAGCATGACACTGACCAATGTCGATCATGATTTCAATGCTGCAGCCAATATCGATTTCAGTACGGTTATCCGCAAACTGGGAATCAAGGTGAACACATCATTGAGGGAAAACTTCAGCCGAGGCATCAGCCTGATCAACGGGATAGACAATTTCAACACGAATCTCAGTCATCGTCTCTCCCTGACCTTTGATAACCGGAAAAAAGTAAAATGGGATGTCAATGTGGGTGGTTCGCTGACCCTCACCGATGCCTGGTACTCCATTCAGGAATCGCTCAACAACCGCTACGTCGATTTTTCATGTTTCGGGGAAATAAACTACAATCCGAATGATGACTGGCATTTCCGGTTATCGGCCGATGTGACCAATTATACGGCTGAAAGCTTCGACCAGTCTGTCAGCATTCCGCTGATCGGTGCCGAGATTTCCTATTCATTCCTGAAAAACAACCGCGGTGTCCTGACACTGCAGGGTGTCGACCTGCTCGACAAGAACACCGGCATTCAGCGTGTCAGCGAAATGAATTACCTGTTGGAAAGACAGTCCAATACCATTGGCCGTTATGTCATGTTATCCTTTAAATACAGACTGAACAAACTGGGCGGCAACAAGCCTTCCCTCGATATCCAGGTAAGGAAATAGACTGCGAGAACTGCCTTTGATGGCCTACGATCTCAGGACTCCGGAAACGATTAACAAATCATTAACGAAATACCCGTGATTCTTAACACTATTTAACCGTAGGGCACGTAACAAATAGGGTTTCCGTGCGTCTTATCAGTGTAAAGATACTGCAAGGAGTAAGTGTTTGTTTTCGAAACAGTCCCAAAGACCCGGTCCCCAAGGCCGGGTTCTTTATTTAGTTATTCCCGAACCTGGGATTGACGGCATTATTGTAAATGGAACCGAAAGTATAGGACAGGCCGAATGAGGTGTAATAAAAGTAGGATGATCTGATCTCCTTGATCCTCAGGAGAATTTCTTCATAGGAAGATCCTCCCTTGACCAGGGACAATTGTTCATGGTTGAGGGAAGCGCCTCCTCCGATATTGAGGTTGAGGCCCTTGGCAATCCTAAGATCAACGGACAACCAACCTGACAAGCTGTTCTTTGACCAGTCATGGAAAAAATTGCTCCAGTTGAGCGATGCATCAACGGAGCCCCATTTTTGGACCACCTCATAACCAATGTTGAACCTGTGTCCCAGGAGGTTTTCACGGATCTTGTCGTAAATCGTGGTATCGGCGTAATTATAATGCCAGAATCCCAGCATATACTGAAAGGTCAATTGCCTTCTTGTAGATTCCTTGTATGGAAAGATATCGTACTCGATGCCGGGCATCAGGCTGATACCCAACTTGGAATTGCTGTAGGTTGAAGAGGCGATGGTGCCAAAGACACCGGCTGACCAATGATCGGTCAGACTTTTCACACAGCTACCACTGACGTTATAGGATTGCCTGTTGGCAAAGATCGTTGTATCTTCAATGATATACTTGTTCTGACTGAGACTGGCGCTGCCGTATATTCTGTACTTCCAGGCTTCCGTCACGCGGTTGGCGGACAGGCTGGCGCTAATGTCATTGGAAATATAGCTGGTTTCCCCATTCAGGGATCCGTGGATGCTGCTTCTGAAGACCCAGCTGTTCCATGGATCTGTTGACACCTGCTCTTTCAGGGGCTTGTTGAAAGTGACATCAATATACTCTGACAATGGTGTTTTCTGCACATAACGCATAAGCCCCATTTTTAAACTTCTCACCCTTTTGGCGCGACAGATATCCTCGGTATCGTCCGGTGATTCCAGAACCCTTATGGTATCAGCCATCCCGGCGAATTCGTGCTGGCCAACCAGGAAATAGGTGGTTTCCATACCGCCCGAACCGGTCGATTGGTAGGTCGTCATTATATAAACCTGGGCTTCCTTGATGTCTCTGACATAATTCAGATACGGGATTTCCCTCTTGATGTAATCGCCCGCGCTCATGAACACTTTTAAGGCATGGTTGCGGAGTGTGTCAGAAACCGGATCTGCCTCCTGGCCTTTCAAAGGTTGTGCGAAAACAGTGAGCCAGTATATCAACAGGTATGCTACAAAACGGGTTTTTTTCATGTGGATGCTTTTATTAGTGCTGGCGGGACAAAACACCAATAAAGGTAATCAACTTTTAGCCGTTCCCAAGCCGAACAAGCAACTGAGCGGGTATAGTTGTTAAATGAGCAAGTTGACAGGACTACCTGATAAAATTAAGGTCCATCTGTTCCTCTTCGATCCGTTGCTGGTAATTGTTGATGTTGTAGGTGAAGGTCAAAGTGACCATTGGCGATTCACCCCGCATGTTGGTAATGACCGTCAACCCGTCGGAATAATTTTCAAGCCGGGTCCTGTAGGTGCGCAACAAATCCCTTACTCCCAATGTCAGGGTAGCCTTGCGTTTCAGGAAGGTCTGGGTCAGTCCCAGGTTCAGCAGGAAGTTTCCCCCCTGGCGACCCTGAAGCATCACTGACGGGCCGGTATAATTGCCGGATACCACAAAGCGTGTGTTCGGGCTGAACAGGAAAACGGTATTCAACCGGGCTGTCCAGGTGAATATGTTGTTTTTTACAGACGTGGTCATGCCCGGATCCTGGAGAACATAATAATAGACATTTGCATTGGCCATGAGCATCAGCCACTTGGCAGCCTGGATATTGCCGTTCAGCTCAATGCCGGATGAATGCGACAGGTCTGCATTGACGGTGGTCAGGCTCAGCCTGTCGAGTGAATCCCTCATTATATAGATCGAATTCACATTGTTGGTCCTGCGGTAATAACCCTGAGCGCTCACAAGACCAACTTTGGTCTGTTTCTGGTAGGACAATTCGTAGGACTGGGTATATTGAGGTTTCAGATCCGGATTGCCTAACTGGATCGTCTGGGTATCAATGAACTGAGGAAATGGGTTCAGTTGCATTCCGCCCGGGCGGTTGATCCTGCGGCTGAAACTGAACTGCAGGGATTGGTTTTTCGGCAGCTCGAGAGAAGCTGATCCGCTCGGAAACAGGTCAAGATAACGAGTTTTAAATTGTTCATCCAGGGTTCTCTGTTCGATGCGCTGGTCGGTGAACTCTGATCGGAAACCCAGTGAATAGCTCACTTTCTTCACTTTGCCGGACCAGATGCCATAACCGGAATAGATATTCCGGAAAAGAATGAAGTTATTGGTATATAGCAGATTATCGATCCATTCTGAGGTTTGCTGATTGTAATCCTGATAATGGAAATCCGACTGGTCGTTGTTCAGGTTGACCTGTGCACCGGCTTCGATCTTATTCCCTGATTTGAAAGGTTTGACATAATCGGTCTTGATACGGATATCCCTGATGTCGAGGAAGGTTAAGGAATGGCTCTTGGTATTGATCTGGCTGCCCGGATTCCAGAGTGAATCGGACGGATTTTCCTGTAAGACCTGGTCAAGGTCTCCCGAAAAGATACCGGCAAACACATCCAAGTCGAGAGTTTGGCCCAGGGTATCGAATTTATGCCTGAAATTGAACTGCGGATTGAGAAAGTCACCTTTCAGGCTCAGGCCGTTGGTATAAAGCAGCCAACTGTTGGCCGGATTATCGGTAACCAGTAAACTGATCCGGTTGGTAATACCGACATCGTTATAGAGCTTACCGAACCGGCTGCTGACGGATACGGAATTGTTCTTGTTGATATCATAATCGATCCCCGCATTGACGTTCAGTGATTTAATGCACACTTCCTGGATCAGCTCGCTGTTCCGGCTCAGGCTACGGATGGAATCAAACAGTGTGCGGTTGATGGTTCCCTGGGCCCGGGTTTCGATATAATTGCCCGAAATTCCCGCGAACAGGTTGACCTTGTTCTTCCGGTAGCTCATCTGCCAATCGCCGATATATTTATTGTTCCAACCGGCAGTCAGGGTAGCCTGACCGTTAAATCCCCCGGCCTTCTGTTTCTTCAGAATCAGGTTGATTATCCCCGCCGCTCCCTCGGCCTCGTACTTGGCCGATGGATTGGTCATGATCTCGATGCTCTCAACCATATCGGGCGGCAGTTGGCGGAGCAGGTTGGTACCTGCGATGGGCGATTGCTTGCCGTCGATCAGAATGACGTAATTGGAACTCCCCCGGAGCAATACATTCCCTTCGGCATCCGTGGTGATGCCAGGTGCGTTCTCCAGTACCTCGATCAGGGTGGTAGCCCCGGTTTGTTTAAGCTGGGCCACATTGAGGATCTTTTTATCGGATTGGAAGATGATTCCCGGTTTGACCCCTACGACGTCAACTCCCCGGAGGTCCTGCGTTGCCTCGGCCAGCCTGATGGTGCCGGCATCAAACAGAGCCGATGAAGCGCTCAGTTCAAATTCGGTCGTATAAGGAGTGAATCCAACGTACCTGACCTGCAGCAGTTGCCTGCCGAAAGGGATATCCTTAACGGCGAATGTACCGTCCGTCTGAGTGGCTGTTCCTCCGACAAGAGTGGTGTCGGGTAAAGAATAAACCGCAACATTTACCTGCGCAAAGGGAGTATTGTCGACCGTGTTGATGACGTTTCCCTTTATGCTGCCTGTGGTTGATACCTGGGCATTGACGATAGTTATTGCAAGGGTGAGGATGATAATGGTTCCAAGCAAATTCTTCATAATCCTGATTTTCTTCATTAGTAGGATCAATGGGCGTTTTGTTACAATTCCTCACCTGATTTTCAAGAGGACGGCGCCATGGTAAGGAACCCGGGCAACGAAACGATCGGAAAAGGTACCGAGGTCTTTCTGTCTCCACAAATCCCGAACGTTGAAATTTCTGTCCACACCGAGCTCTTCAGCGGTGACGGTGACCGGCGATGGTGCCGGCTGGTTATCCCATACGAAATGGTCGGCCGGATCCTGGGGTCCTTTCATCACATCCGACATTCCGGCTGCTTCTTCATCGACCAGGTCTGGATTGCTGGTGTTCGCATCACCGGATACCTGGAACAGGGCGACTGCTTTTGATCCATCGGCCAGCTCCTTGACCATGACCAGTTCATTTTTTGTTTTTCTGATGATCCGTGCCTGCTTTCCGGGGAAATCCTGGTTGATGCCGATGACCTCCGCATTGCAGAGGACATTCAGGGTGAACGGATCGAGCAGGCTCATCTCACCGCTGTAAATGAGGGGAGCCGCCATCATGGCCCACATGGTCATATAGGCATATTGTTCGTCCGGGGTCAGCCCGGTCTTTTCAAATTCCTCCTCTTTCAACGCATTCCGGAACCAGCCGATCAGGATGTAATCAGGATCGTTCCAGGCGCCCGGGCGGGCATATTCCCAGTGCTCGGCATTGCTAAGGCCTATATAGTAAAAGGGTGGCATGGATGATCCTTCCAGGATGCCAAGATCTCCTGTCGTACGCCAGCAGTTGCCTACGGAGCCTCCCCATTTCCAGACATCGGCCATTCCATACTGGCAGAGGTTAAGGACAATGTCCCTCTTGATCTTCAAGGATTCATCCCAGATCAGACGGTAAGGTTTCATGCAGGCTTCGGTGGTCCGCTCAGGAATGAGCCTTCCATACGAGCACCAGTCGTATTTTAAAAAGTCGAAACCCCAGTCGGCCATGGTTCTGAGGTCCTGTCCTTCATGTCCATAACTTCCCGTATAACCTGCGCAGGTTTTTTTTCCCGGAGTTGCATAGATGCCTGCCTTAAGGCCTTTGGAGTGGATGTAATCTGTCAGGCTCTTCATGTCGGGAAACTTTTTGTTAGGGCGCAAGCTCCCGTCGGGATTGCGAAGGTCTCCGCCAATGACAGGATCGGTCGAATTCAACCGGATGGCCCAGCAGTCATCAATATTAATATTCTGATAACCGAAATCGGCCATCCCTGATTCGATCATTTTATCGGCTGCCCGTCGCATGATCGAATCACTGACCCGGGAGTAATAGATATACCAGCTGTTCCAGCCCATCGGAGGAGTAAGGGCAAGTGTCGGACCTGCCTCGATGGTAAAATCGAAACGGGCCTGTCCTTTATCGTTTTCTGCAATCAGGACGGTTTTATGGCTCCCGGCCGGTTCAATCCGGCCCGTTATTATGCCTGTAGCTGCATCAACCGATAATCCATCCGGAAGATTTTCCGCTCTGAATTGCATCGGCCGGTTCCCGGTTGCCGGGATTCGATAGATAAAAGGAGATCCCGGATGAACGCCATAACTTTTCGGTGCATTGATCCGCGGCTCAGCCGGTGGCAGGGGCGTCAGGATCTCTTCCGGCCCCCTGACCACCCGGTTATCCGAGGCAAATGGCACGTTGCCGCGATAGGTGATCACGCCATCAGCCCATACCGGAGGTGTGTTGATCCCTGCACTTCCCCTGTTCATGATGAGTAAGCCCAGTTTGTAAATCCCTTTCAGACCCGTCTTCACTTTTTTCGGCTCATCTCCGGTTTTCATAATCCCACTGGTCCACAATACTTTCCGGTCACCCAAGATGATAAACTCGACTGCGGAACTTTCTGTCGTGTGCCAATCCGGCGAAACCGAAGCGGTGAAGGATAGGGCATCACCATCCAGCGTGATCAGCCATTTGCTTATGGCATCCCGGGAAGCTCCCAGGCCGTGTTCAATCTTGGCCGGATCCAGGTCACTCAGACTTATCTCGCAGGCTCGTCCGGTATCCCCGCCAACCCTGATTGAAACGCCGTCATTGGCATATCTGCTTACATATTCATAAGGCATTTTTCCGTATCCCTGGTCACCGTATCCCGTGCCATGAGAATTCCTGAAAAAAAAGTAACCGCCACCGGGGAATGACCTGTCATCCCTGTATCCGGTCATGATCACGCTATGCCCGTCAAAAACCCCCTCACGCGGTGGAACGGTCATCACACCGTCATACATTTTCCGGTAGTCTCCTTCCTTTTTCGGCCATTGAAAACCGATGGCAACGGGATGTTCAGCCCTGATCTGGGCTTTCACCTGCTGGATCTGGTCTTCTTTCATCCCGTTGTCAGGATTCCACTGCTTGATCCAGATCACTTCCGCTTTCCTTCTCTTCAGGGCATCTTTACGGGCAGCCGCCGAAGGTTCAACCTTTTTATTGTAGTTCTGGACGTAATAGGGAAAGAGCGAATCTTCGCATATGCCATATTTTCTCATGCCAGCCAGGGCGTCAGAGAAAAAGGAACCATCTTCCGTTTCACCGGTCACCTGGTTGGATGCCCAGTTCAGGAACTCAACCGACAAGTTGATCCTTTGGCCGGTTCGATGCGCGAACTCGAACTCCATCAAACCGACAATGGCAAAAAC